>JANLSE010000331.1:0-2954 GCA_031362265.1 Roseiflexaceae bacterium | reverse complement strand
GATCACAAATTCTTCCGTCGTGCTTGGGTAACCTACTAACACTTTGAGCATACAGCGATCAACCTGTGCCTCAGGTAGTGGGTACGTGCCCTCGGATTCAATTGGATTCTGGGTTGCCAGCACCAGGAATGGGTTAGGAACGCGAAATGTCTCACCACCGATTGTGACCTGGCGCTCCTGCATCACTTCCAGCAATGCACTTTGAACCTTCGCCGGTGCCCGATTGATTTCATCTGCAAGCAGCAAATTGGTAAACACTGGGCCAAGTGCGGTATTAAATTCGCCTGTTTTTTGGTTATAGATGCGTGTACCAACCAAATCGGCAGGTACAAGATCGGGCGTAAATTGAATACGTTTAAATGTGCCCCCAATCGTCTGCGCCAGAACCTTGATTGTCATGGTTTTTGCTAGGCCCGGCACACCCTCAACCAGGATATGGCCACGCGCAAGCAGTGCAACAACCAACCGCTCTAAGAGATTATCTTGCCCAACAATAACCTTCTTGACTTCATAGAGGACTCGTTCCATGGGCAATCCAGGCTCAGGATTCCTTTGTCGATCCACTACTATACTCCTTTAACAACAAGCCCCTAATAAGCCCCTAGTAAGGCGGCAGGCCCGCAGCCGACCCTGCGACATTAATTGGAACCGCAAAGCCGATCCCAATAAAGGCATCCTGTCCAGTTGGATTCACCAGTGCTGTAACGATCCCAATCACCTCGCCATTACGATTCAGTAGCGGGCCACCCGAATTGCCAGGATTCACCGCTGCATCGATCTGAATGAGCCCTTTCATCAGCTGATCGCTATGTGAGAGTTGGTAGGAGCGGTTCACCCCAGAAATCACACCTGCACTCATCGAGCCATACAAACCAAGCGGGTTGCCAACCACATATGCTTCATCGCCAATCTGCATGGCGCGCGGGTTCCCAAGGGTTGCTGGCACAATTTGGGCCGGCGGCTGGCGCGCACGCAGAACCGCAATATCATTTTCGGGTTGGCTGGCAGTAATATCGGCAGCCGATTGTGTACCATCCGCAAAGGTAACCAAAATAGTGGTCGTATTCGCAACCACATGCAGGCTTGTCAGAATATCACCCTGATCGCTCACGACAACGCCACTCCCAATTCCCTGATCCGACTTACCATTCGTGCCAACTGATTCTGTTTGAATCAGAATAAAGGAAGGCTGAATGACCTGATAGACTTGGGCAGAAAACGCTGGCGGGGTTGTTGCCGATGCGAGAGCAGTTGCAACGGTGGTATTGACATCATCTGCCGTGAGCGGTTGTGGGAGTGGAACCAGCATTGAGTATGCCAATACCGCTATGAGTGCCGCGAGCACGCCCATCGAAAATGGGGCCATGCTGCGGGCAGCCGAACGAACCTGTTGCCAACGTTGCTGCAAGCGCACCAATCTGGATGCGGACGATTCGCCCATGCTCGATTCCATTTACCACAAACATCGACCTATGGGTAGGTTAGGGCAATGTAGCAGGCGATAAAATGATCTCACTGATGATTACTAACAATAACACCATTTTCGAAAATGAAAATGAGATCATGCTAAGAGAGCGTAGGGTAGGGCGCGACGTCTTTCTTTCTGCTGGGAGAATTGCCACCTGTCCTCAACACAAAGATAGAATTGGACACATATCTGCATCATGGATATACTAATTTGGCGTAATTAGAATAAATATTCAATCTAGTGGCAATATCCTATCTTGGTACTGCGGCCAAGCACAGCAGTATACCAAACGTCACGTATCTTCAGGAGAATTATCATGGCATCGAATCAATGGACGACCGAAGAAATTCCGGATCAGCAGGGCAAGCTGGCTGTGATCACTGGTGGCAACAGCGGAATCGGCTATGAAGCAGCACTCGTGCTAGCTGGCAAAGGGGCACAGGTGATCCTGGCGGTTCGCAATATGGCCAAAGGGCAGGCGGCAGTAGCAACAATCAAAAGCGTCCATCCACGCGCCACTGTCGAGGCAATGGAATTAGACCTCAGCGATCTTGGCAGTATAAAGCGTTTCGCTACGACTTTTCGCCAGCGCTTCGAGTCGCTTCCACTACTGATTAACAACGCTGGTGTGATGGCCTTGCCATATAGTCGCACAGCAGATGGCTTTGAAATGCAGTTTGGCACCAATCATCTTGGACACTTTGCGTTGACGGGGTTGCTACTGCCAGTGCTTATGGCTGCATCACCCACACGGGTGGTGGTCGTCAGCAGCGGCGTACATACGATTGGGAAGATCGACTTCGATAACCTGAATGGGAAGCAATCCTATGAGCCCTGGCGTGCATATAGTCAGAGTAAGCTCGCCAACTTGTTGTTCGCCTACGAGCTACAGCGGCACTTCACCACTGCTGGCATCGAAGCGCTTGCTGTTGCTTGCCACCCTGGCTACGCGGCAACAAACCTTCAGGCAGCTGGCCCGCGCATGTCTGGCTCACGCTTTGGCGAGCGATTGAGCGAAATCGGTAATTGGCTCTTCGCGCAGAGCGCGGCAATGGGTGCGCTACCAACCCTGTACGCGGCGACCAGAGCCAACATCCAGGGCGGCGAGTATATTGGGCCGCTAGATCTGATGGGCATGCGCGGCGCACCTGGCAAGGTGAAGTCGAGCGAGCGTTCACATGATCGCGCACTCGCCACACGGCTGTGGCAGGTATCAGAGCAATTAACCGGAGTGCATTACGATTTGACGACCACTTAAGCAGCCTCTACCAGATTCACCACAGAGGCACAGAGGGCACAGAGTTTTGGGATATGCGCGATGGTTTATCACCTACCTATTTCATAGTATTTATAGATCTCCGTGTCTCTGTGGTGATAATATGCCTTTTTTACCAGATTCACCACATATGGCACCCATTGCTGCTTCTTTGCGCTATCCATCCAGGATCTGTGTTATTCTGCTGGCGGTTGCAAATGCAGCCCAGGA
>JANLSE010000305.1:0-2138 GCA_031362265.1 Roseiflexaceae bacterium | reverse complement strand
CGCGAAGTGCCATACCTCGGGCGCATGGGGCGCCTACTTGAGGTCGATCAGTCGACAGGTTTGGTGCGTAAGCTGATCTGGCTTGGTGATGACCAAGCGGGCGGAGCGGTCGCGTTAATAACCGCAGAGCCATTGCGTACTGTGATTGGGTATGGCCCAGAGAGTATGTTTGTCGCCTACAACCGTTTCTACCCGCCATCGCTTGCCAATATCGAATCACGTGGTGCATCACCTGATCGATCACATCAGGCGTATCTGGATGAGTTAATCAATAAGGGTGTGCTTGGTCTCGCAAGTTACCTGTTTGTGTTGATTAGTTTCTTTACCTTGGCATGGAGATTAACAACCCGTATTGACGATTGGCCAACCCAAATATTGCTTGCTGCTGGAATAGCTACCGTAAGCGCCCATGCCGTTGAAGGGCTCACTGGAATCCCAATTGTGGCAACCCTGATGTTGCTCTGGATCACCATTGCAATCACTTATACGATTGGTACAATCTATGGCGAGTATGGGCCGAATACGCAAGCCAATCTGGCTAGTGCTGAGTCCATCGAACCAGCCCAACCCGTTGAACCAGCTGCCCGATCGCGTCAAAATCAGAATCGCAAGCGTCAGGCCGGTTCGCGCACTGGCCAACGTAGCGCCCCTACACCGCGCCAAGAACGGGCTGGAGTTGGAGCGACTCTGGTATATGGATTGATTATGGTTGGCGCACTGATCGCGGCTTGGCTCTTCAATATCGATAATGTGTATGCCGATATGCTGTTCCAGGAGGGCCAGAATTACACTGAGAGCCAGCAAGCAACACTCGATCAATATATTGTTGGTAGTGCCTACTATCTCGATGCCATCAGCAAGGAACCCGATCAGGATTTCTATTATCTAAATCTGGGCCGCAGCCTGATGAGTATTGTCGATATTCGCCGCCAATCGACAAGTACCAGTTTGGGTGAGCCAACTCCTGGGGTCAAGGCAAGCGAACTGTTGAAGTATCTGGATCCAAACGATCTGCAGCAGTTTGTTCTCAAGCAACCACCAATGGCTTTAATGAGCTATGCCGAGGCGGTATTGCTAGAGGCACAGCGACTCAGCCCACTCAACAAGGATCATTACGCCAACCTTGGGCGCATGTACAATTTCTGGTTTAGCCGCCTCCAGCGAGAACCAGCTTTGCTAAATAAAGCTATCGATTGGTATCGCCGTGGCGTCGAGATCGCCCCTCAGGATGTCACCATCCTCAATGAATATGCCTCAGCAATCGCGATCCAGGCCAGCGAGGCGCGTAAGAATGGCGATGAAGCAACTGCAATTGCCCGTTTTACGCAAGCAAATGAGCTACTTGCACGTTCCGCACAGATCGACCCACGCTACCACGATACTGCCACACGTACCGCCGAAGTATTACGGCTGCAAGGTCGCTATGCTGAGGCGGTTGATCAATATCTGGTGATTCTCCAGCAGAATCCACATGCCCTTGATGCCCAGATCACCAACATTATTGAGGTGCTACGCGATAAACCAGATCTGCTCCAGAAGCTACGTGGCGCATATGAGGCAGCTATTGCCCAAAACCCAGATGATTATGCCAGCCATGCGCTGATTGGCCTGATGGCTGCCCGTGGCAATGATCTTCCACGTGCGGCAGCGGCATTCAACCAAGTTATCCGAATCCAGCCGAATAATCTGGAAGCGCGCCAGAACTACACACTTGTGCTCAGCGACATGCTGCAGTATCGCCAGGCGGCTGATCAGGCCACACTCCTACTCGATCTTGCCAAGCAGCAGGGTGCCACCCAACAGGAACAAGCCGCCTTACAGGGGCTATTGGCCTTCCTCCAGCAGAAGGCGGGTGGCAGTTGAGGCAGGGTGCTAAAATGCGAGTAGGGTTTATAGACTAGGTGGGCTCACACGGCAAGAGCTTTTCAACGCCGGATACCAGGCCCAAAGGGTGCCCCGGTGACGCAAAGACGTAGGGAAATCATCTCTTTGCACTTTCGCATTTCTCCCAAATTGAATGGAATTGCGATTAAGCGAGGAATGCTTCACTACAGACGATACATGGCTCTGCTCGCTCGGTAGTTGCTCGATCACTCTGTGTTTGTGCCATGCTATAGCGTGTATAAATTGCTGTTAGC
>JANLSE010000299.1:0-7704 GCA_031362265.1 Roseiflexaceae bacterium | reverse complement strand
CGTTTGCAGGTTCAGGTTGGACGGTTGCTTGTGGCTCAGCGCTTGGCGCTTGGATCGCGGTTGGAGCTACTGGTACCGCAAGCGTTGCCGATGGCAATTGACTGATGAGGGTAGGCTGAAGAATTGTAGCGCTGGGTAATTGAGTGGTCACGGTCGGTACTATATGGGTTGGTAAGGCCAGCGTCTGAGTCACCGTTGGAAGTTGTTGGGGCACTGTTTGTGTTGGTAGCGCGCTGGTGAGCGCAGGTACAGGGGTATCTGCTATCGGCGTTGTGGTTGGTTCTGGTAGAAGCGTTGTGCTGGCAGCGGTAGCTGGCACCGTACAGATCTGCTCAAGTGGGATTACCGGTGGTGCGGCACCTTGCTCAACACTTCCGGCACCCCAGGCCCAACCATCGACTTCACCTGGCAGTACGTTTGATGCTAATGCGCCAAGTGGCGAATAGGCCCAGCGATCTCCGTGTAACCGCTGATACGCCCAATATTGGCAATCGGCACTCTTACATTTGCAGAAGCAATCCTCGGTTGGGTAATCGCACCCCTCACCACCGATCTTGCAGACCGCAGCGCCAACTCCACTCTGTTGTGCGATCACCTGTGCTCCTGAACGCTGGAGCAATTCCAACCCAGAAAGGCTTGGCTCACTGAATGTTACGCAGCTGGTTGTCACGTGCCCATCACCAAATCGAATGATGACGCCCGCCTGGTTCTGGGGTTGCTCCTGAGCCTGGCTTGGTACGACTGATGCAGCAAAGAAAAGCAGAAGGAGTGTGACTCCGATATATATCAGAGCACGCGTGAGCATAACTGTTCTCCTGAACCTGTAAGATAGTATTGAATCCTGTCAGGTTCTACCCTCGAAGCGATTGCCGCGTTCATAGCAGCCCTAGGCCGCAAATTTGGTGGCAAGTAATGGCTAGACGAAGCCTGAGGTCCACTGTATCGTATTCCTCATGCACCGTTTATACGTTGATTTGCGAGATTATGTTTTCTTGCGGGTGCGGCGTGCTGGTTTCGGTTGCGCGGCTTCGTCGAGATGGGTAGCACGATCCAGAACCTCAGCCAAGGTAGCTTCTTCAACCGCAACGGCACTCGCATACTTCTCGATAGGCAAGCTCCGCCGCTGGCGCAACGCCATAGGTGCGCAGCGCCGTACATCCTCGATGGTTGCCATTGCGCGATAATCAGCAGCGGCACGTGTGCGTGCAGCCTCAAGCAACGCAATTTCCGCACGATGGGAGGGTACATGCAGCAATTCAACACAACGTACCGCATAGCGCTCGGCTTCGGGCGCAATTGTCACATAGGGTAAAATTTCACGGGCAGCTGCGATTTCCTCACGGATTTTATCAAGATCGGCAGCATAGCGTTTGCGGAACATTTGCGCATCGCGGCGAAAATCGCGTACGCGCCGATATAACTCGAGTCGTTGTTCCTGTTCATGTAGTGGCGCAACCCAGACGCGCAGACCGAAACGATCCAAAATCTGTGGCCGTAACTCACCCTCTTCGGGATTCATGGAACCGACCAGGGTAAATTGAGATGGAAAGAGGCGGGTCATCGGGCCGCGGCGTACCAGTGTTCGGCCCTGCGCCGCAGCATCCAGGATAACGTCAATAATCCGTGGATCCAGCAAGTTTACTTCATCGATATAGAGCAAGTTCCCATGTGCACGTGAAAGTACTCCCTCTTCAAGAATAACGCGCCGCTGCTCCAGTGCCACACGTTCATTCACCCCGCCTACCACATCATCCATGCGCGCATTGAGCGGTAATTCAACTACACGCATGCGTTCCTGCCGTGTGGTGGGTTGCCCTTGTTCATCCAGATCTTCACGAGTGACAAGTGGCATCAGATCGACCAATGAACGTACAGCGGTGGTTTTCCCCACGCCATACGGCCCGATCAAGAGTACCCCGCCAATCTGAGGGTTAACCAACGCGAGAATCAGCGCTGTTTTGAGTTCCTCCTGGCCAACAAGCGCCAGAAATGGGTAGAGTGGAATATCATCGCTCACAACAACTCAATTTCATAATCGATAATCGGTACATCAGGGCGCTCCTGCTCGATCCAGCGGATGACAGCATCCAACTGACCACGTGCATATTCATTTGAGGAAGAGACACATGCTACACCAATCACTGCTCGGCCATGCGAATCCTGTGCTTCAACCTCTGCAGCTGCGACATTAAATTCGTTTCGCATGCGTGCCAATAGTGACTTGAGGATGCTCCGTTTCTGCTTTAATGAATGAATGCCAATTAATTGTAGCGTAATAGTACAAGCGCCGATTATCATCATTGATCTCCACGATCAGAGCGTTTCCCTGGAATGAGCGCCAATTCGCTGCGTAGTGCGATCGCCAACTCACGTAATCGTAGTGCTACATCCGCCTCTAGCCAGCGCTGTTTGCGAGCAAGATCTACCTGAAGGCGCTGTGCCAGGGCATATGAAAGCTCCAGTGGATCCTCAGGAAGCGCCTCAACTTCGTATTGCTCGCCAGTAACACTTGTGATTGCTGGCCAGTAACGGGTGTAGAGATCACGTACTACTTCGGCGAGTGATCCTAACTCAGGTGTGATGTTTTCTGGTAAGAACGCGACCGATGCAACCAGATATGGTTCTTGTTGTGCAATATACTGTACACGAAAGCGTCGCTGGCCAAGTGCCAACACATAGTAGCGCCCATCCTCTAAGCGGTGGCATTCTGTCATTCGCACCGATGTACCAATTCCAAAGGGCACCGTTGTCGTAGGCTCTTGATCCGCCTGAGTACTCCCGAACTGTTGGCGCAATCGGTGAAAGAACGGGTCATTTGGGTCAGTTTCCTGGCCAGATCTGATCAGCACTACCCCAAATGAGCTACTCTGCTCCAGGCAGCGTGCGATCATGATTCGGTAGCGCTCTTCAAAAATATGCAACGATATTGGGCCGAATGGGTAGAGCACTGTGTTAAGCGGGAAAAGAGGCAATTTTGTTGTCATAAGCAGTACACATACCAGGCATACCCGGCGTTAGTAAAGGCGAACAGGCCAACAATATACGAGAATGGCTCCCCTACGACCCGTGGATGGCCTCAAGGCCGGATTAAGGTGTCTCACCCATCGAAGTGCATGTCCAGATCGTTGCAATGCCAGTACCGTTATGCAAATCGATCATTAATTCCACTTCGGGTTGTGAGAGCACCTGGGTAAGGGCCGCATTATTCATGTGTGCAGCAGTTCCATCGATCATTACGATATAGGTACCGATTCGAATCTCAAGTACATCAGGGCGCATCTCGGCACCACTAGCACCAACGGCGACCATAATGCTGCCCCAATCGGGTGTACCACGTGCAATCGCCCAGCGTACCGATTCCGAACGTGCAATGGTTTGGGCGACCAGACGTGCATGTTCATCATTTGTGGCACCGCGTACATGAATCTGAACAAAACGGGTTGTGGCGGCTGCGTCACGGATGATCTGCTGTGCAAGATCCTGGCAAAGCACATCAAGCGCTTCCTGCCACGCGCCATATTCCCATGATCCTGCATCGACAATTGGTGCAACACCAGAAGCACCATTCGCTAGTACAAGCACTGCATCATTAGGGCTAGTATCGCCATCGATCGAGAGCCGACCAAAGGATTTGGCGACGCTATGTTCCAGTGAGCGCGTGAGCAGGCGCAGATCAATCTGTGCATCGGTTGTGATTACCGAGAGGACAGTTGCCGAGCGTGGATGCACCATGCGACCGCCCTTTGCCATCCCCGCGAGCATGATTGTGCGGCCCTCGCGTAGGCTCACCCGTAGCGCACGATCTTTGGGTTTTGTATCGCTGGTGAGGATCGCCAATGCTGCCCGCCGCCCTGCGCCGCTATCGAGCTCAGAAGCAGCCCGCCGGATACCATCACGCATCTTCTCAATTGGCAGGTGAACACCAATCTGGCCAGTCGAAAGGAGCAGAATACTATCGCGCGGCACCTCGAGCTCATCCGCTGCTAGCTTTGCGCATTCTACTGCGTTTGCAAGACCTGTCTGGCCGGTTCCAGCGTTTGCCTGACCAGCATTAATCAGCACAGCACGGATATGCTCGCGATTGCGGGCCATAATCGCTTGGTTAAAGTATATTGGTGCCGCGGGGATCGCATTCGTTGTGAAGAGCGCAGCAACCCGGCATGGCTTGGTAGAGCTCACAAGTGCCAGATCGCGCGAACGCACTTCCTTCAAACCAGCAGATACACCAGTAGCCTTGAACCCAGCTGGCGTCGAGATATGACCATCATCAATGATACTGTAGCCCATAATGTTATTACCAGACTCGGCAGATCAGGCCCTTCAAATATTCGCCTTCAGGGAATGTAAGTAACAATGGGTGATCCGGTGCTTGTGTGAGCCGCTCGATAACTTGGACATCACGATTCGCATCCAATGCCGCACCGAAAATAACCTTCTGAAACAGATCGGTTGAGACCAGCCCAGAGCAAGAGAAGGTTGCTAGAATACCACCTGGGCGCAAGAGTTGCATCGCAATCAGGTTAATATCTTTGTAGCCACGTGTAGCGCGCTCAATTTGCCCTTGGGTATAGGCAAATTTCGGTGGGTCGAGAATAATGACATCAAATTGCTGCTCGATCTGGCGGTACTGGCGTAACAACCGGAAGACATCCTCGGCAACGGTTTCGACAGACGAAACACTAAGGTCATTTGCCAAGAGATTCGCCTGCACCATATCGAGTGCTGTTGGGCTACTATCCGCAGCGGTGATTTGAGTTGCACCGGCTTTGGCTGCTGCGACACTAAAACCACCAGTGTAGCAGAAGCAATCCAACACTTCTTGGCCAGTGCAATAGGCGGCAACGCGCCCATGGTTGAGTGCTTGATCGAGGTATGCACCTGTCTTTTGGCCGCTACGTAGATCGAGCATATTGATCATGCCACCGGCATCGCGAGTCGCAAACTGAGTGGGAGGTTCTTCGCCCCACAGCAGCCCCTCACCTGGTGGGAGGCCCTCTTTATCGCGCATATCCGCATCGCTGCGTTCGAAGATCCCGCGTGGTGTCAGGCGCTTGGCGAGTACTGCAACGATTTCATTTTGTCGTTTCGCCATACCCTGGGTGAGGATCTGAACGGCTAAATAGTCGCCATAGCGATCAACAATCAGGCCAGGCAGCCCATCGGATTCTGCATACACCAAGCGGCAAGCGGTTTCGCTGCCAAGCAACCCCAGCGCCTCACGCCCGGCGATCGCACGGTCGATTCGGCTGCTTATCATTCCTGCATCGATCAGTTCATCCGGCTGCCAAGTAAAGATGCGTGCACGAATCTGTGATTCAGCGCTCCAGGTGCCGCGCGCCATCCACTCGCCACTCGCATCTAAAATATCAATCGCATCACCCTGTTCTGGGTGCCCTTGTACACGTGCAATCGCCCCCGAAAAAATCCATGGGTGGCGTTGGCGTACGGGGCGCTCTTTGCCAGGCTGTAAAACAATATGTGGCACTTCCAACCTATTTATACTGCGTGCTAGGTGCTTTTTTCCGCGCCAGAACGCGCCCACACGCAACCATATCAAAGACACTATTGTACACTGTAGCACACGCATCTCAGCAGGTCAAGAAGCGATTGAGCCGTAGGCGTTAAGGGTTTGGCTCAATAAAACAGTCTGATTGATGTCTGATTGGTGATTGTATCGCCTAACCATGAACCTCTTGCGAGTGCTTATTTTGCGTCTTGGCAACTTTGCGCTAAAATCTCATGCAACATGCATGCAAGGGGAAACCTGTGATGAGTGCTATTCAAACCGAAGAGCTAACAAAGCGCTATGGTACGCGGCTGGCCGTTGATCGTCTTACATTACAGGTGGAACTTGGTGAGGTGTTTGGATTTCTTGGGCCAAATGGCGCTGGGAAGACAACCACGATTGGTATGTTGCTTGGTCTGGTGCGGCCAACTGCAGGCCGTGCGTTTGTTATGGGCCACGATATACAACTCAATCGGGCAGCTGCGCTAGCACAGGTTGGCGCAATGGTTGAGGCACCTGCATTCTACCCATACCTGAGTGCATACGATAATCTGCGGATTCTGGCGAAGGCTGGCAATGTCCCAGAATCACAGATCGACCGTGTGTTAGCTGATGTTGAGTTGCATGATCGCGCTCATGATCGTTTCAAGACCTACTCTCAGGGTATGCGGCAGCGCCTGGCAATTGCGGCAGCACTGCTTGGCGATCCGCGCCTGATTATGCTCGATGAACCAACCAATGGCCTGGATCCAGCGGGCCAGCATGAAATTCGAGCGCTGATTCGTACGCTTGCCTCAAATGGGCGCACGATCCTGTTGTGCGGGCATCAGCTTCACGAGATTGAGCAATTGTGTGAGCGAGTTGCGATTCTAAAGTCTGGCCGCTTGCTCGCCCAGGGTCGGGTCGCCGATCTGCTCCGCCGTACAGGTATCCTTGTGCAGATCCGCAGCGATATTGAACAGGCCATACAGTTGTTACATACCAGCGATC
This sequence comes from Roseiflexaceae bacterium, assembly GCA_031362265.1. GTDB lineage: Bacteria > Chloroflexota > Chloroflexia > Chloroflexales > Roseiflexaceae > JANLSE01. Next base: position 1,208 of record JANLSE010000299.1, on the reverse strand, counting down.
GGGTAACATCGGTTGTGCGTGATCCTGAACATCCTGATACACTCATTGTTGATGCAGCACCCGACTCTATTCCAGAGATTACTGTTATCCTTGCAACGGCTGGTGTGGCTGTTAGCGAAATCCGCGCCCGCAGCACAACGCTGGAGGATGTGTTTTTGGAACTTACGGGATGAGCGCAGAGCGCAGAACACAGGAGCGCAAGAGCGCAAGAGCGCAAGAGCGCAAGAGTAGCCTGTAGTTGTTATGCGCTATGCGCTATGCGTTCTGCGCTTTTGTTCATGAAGGATAGTGAACTCATGCTCAATTTGATTGCTGCCGAGTGGTTGAAGTTAGTGAAGCGCCCGCTGAGCTTGGTGCTTCTTATAGTGTTTTTGGTCTTGTTGTTGGTGCAAATCGCCGGGCAGGCGATATTTGTAGGGTTACTTATCCATGCTGCGGAGGGTAGTAATCTTGCCATTCAGGCTGGGGAGTATCGGCATCGTTCAGTATTGCCAGGGGTCATTGGTTCTGCGTTTGGGCATGTAAATGGCTTAGGTGGCATTTTCGCAATTATTCTGACAGCCGCCGCCATGGGGAGTGAGTATAGTTGGGGTACTCTGCGTACGCAGTTGGTGCGAAATCCAGGGCGTACCAGCTTCATTCTTGCTAAACTCTTGGCTATTCTGGGTATATTAGCGGTAGCCATGATTGTCAGTATTGGGGTCGCAATCTTGGCTGGGGTAATTGCTGGGTTCTTCTTGCCTGGTACTGGCGATATTGGTTTGGCGCTTATTGCTGTTCCAATGGCAGCGCTGCGTGCCTTGATTGTACTGCTCCCATACGTGTTGTTGACGTTATGGTTAACGATTGCAGGGCGCTCATTATTGATTGGGGTTGCGGGTGGTCTGGTGTATCTTGTCTTCGAGGGTGGTTTTGGTGCATTGGCGATCTTTGCGCAGCTTGATGGTGTCTGGCGCGTGATCTACAATCTAACGATCGGCCAGAATATCAATACATTGGTGGTGCAGAATAGCCACGACTTTGGGTTGCGGCCTGAGATTATTTCGCCACGTGCAGTAGAAGCATTACCACCGATCTGGCAAGCACTCGTAGTAGTGTTTGTCTATAGCAGCGCTTTTTTGGCCATGGCTATTGCGGTGTTTCGGCGGCATGATGTGGGCGGCGCGGGGTAAGCGAGACAAGGAGACAAGGAGACAAGGAGACAAGGA
>JANLSE010000289.1:0-1769 GCA_031362265.1 Roseiflexaceae bacterium | reverse complement strand
CCCTTGTGCAAGCTGTGTCCAGTATTAGCTGGTATTCTTGATATGGTCAAAAGGTGAGATTCTACTGCGTCAACGTGGCTCTTGAGCATCGACATCTCCAAACATATTTTGGCGGAAACAGAACATAGTGATTAGCAACTCGTATTGTAGATCAAAAGCGGTAAGGTGTTTGATGGTTGCCGCCGAACGCCCGCGTTAAGGTGCCTGCCGAATATCAATTATAGATCGCACCGACACTGCGTTGCCACCACGATTTATAAACTCGGCCCGATTCGGCAGGTCACCCTTGAACGCTATGTTAGACGGCTGCCTGCGAATCGCCACCGACAACCACGCGCCACCCGACTTCGCGGATCGCCACACGGAGCGGCGGATGGCACCAACCGACGACAACGCAGGGCTGGCTGTTTCTGTGCACCAACACTCGATGACCCAGGGCCAATCTGCGCGCGGCCAATCGGATGCCACCGCCTATACCATTGCCACGCCGCCTCGCAAGAGTTGCTCACCTCGGCCCGATTCCATCCACCAAGGCTGACTCATGCCAGCCCGATTCCTGCCACTGCTGTTGACCCACCAACCGCCGCCGCGACCGCCAACACACGCTCCCGACGTCATTCCTCTGCCTTGCACGGGCACCAAGCCAGTTCTGGATCAGCACTTCTAGGTATGCAAGGGTTGAGGTGCCGTCTAACGTCGGCATTCACCCGCCTGCGGGCAGTAATCGTCCCACACCCTTACCCACCCTGAACCTCAGCCAATTCCTGATTCTCAATCTCGCCCTGATCCCCGCAGGTCGGCGTGAAATGCATTGTTGGGCGGCCTTGCGAGGGGCCTGAACGGTTACCGATGCAGGGCGCTCACCAAACGCCAGCCACGATACTATCAGCCAAAACGATTGGCACCATTTATCCTTTGTCGATAACCCAATAGCTGTGCTGTTCATCCGGTCCAACAGTAAGCTGGTCGCCAGTCGGAGAACCGTAACACGCCCAGCGCGTGAAGCCCGCCAAGCGCAGGAGCAATTGAAATTCATCCTTAAACGCCCATCGTCCGTGCATGGGAAAGTCTTCGCGCTCCTGTTCATATTCGATGAAACAGTGATCAAGCGTGAGCTGGTTGTTGAAATCGATCCGTCCATCAATACGCTGCCTGATCGGACGCCCGGTCTCAGGATGCGACCAGGTGTGCCAGCGACCGCGCACCACCGCGGGATGTTCGACCAGACCGCGCATGCCGGCCAGTCGGAGATCCAGAAGCACTGTTCCTCCAGGAGCAAGATGCGTAAAAATATTCTTCAATGTGGTGATCTGCGCTTCTTGTGTTGTCAGCATTAAGAACGTGTTGGTTGGGATAATGATGGCATCGAACTGCTGTTCATAGCGAAACGAAACAAAATCCTGGAGCGAAATGCGGCGATTGATATCGGCCACACCCTGAGCTTCGGCCTTGGTTTTCAACCGGGCGACCATGGAGGTGGAAATGTCAAAGCCGTACATATCGTGACCTGCGACCAACAGCGGCAGCAAAAAGAGGCCAGTACCGCAGGCACACTCCAGAATGGATCCTTGGACAGCGCGAAGCTGGGTCTGATAAAACTGAAGATGAGAATCAAGCACGCCTTGGAGGTGCTGTGTCATCATCTGATCGTAAATATAGCCCCACCATTTGCTTTCATAGTTCGGCAGTGACATAGCATCCTCATATGACTCATAGCACGGGAGTGGCTTGAAGAGCCCACCCAACGATCTGCCCATAACCCGGCCTGC
>JANLSE010000263.1:0-21972 GCA_031362265.1 Roseiflexaceae bacterium | reverse complement strand
ATTTCAATGCGATCCTTGGAATCGCCAAACCTGGGCAACTTGGTTTCGATTTTATGCACTACAATCTGCACAAGACCTTCACCACACCGCATGGTGGTGGTGGGCCTGGTTCCGGTGCTGTTGGATGTACCGCTGCACTGGCTGCATATTTACCAGGGCCGCGTGTACGGGTTGCTTCAGCGGGTGGCTATGAGTTCTTTACGCCAGAAAAATCGATTGGCCGCGTCAAGACCTTTCATGGCAATTTTGGTATGTTAGTACGTGCTTGGACATATATTCGGAATCTGGGTGCCAAGGGTTTGCGCGAGATCAGCGAAACCGCCGTGCTCAACGCAAATTATATCCAAGCCCGCCTTAAGCATGTCTATGCTCCAGCAGTGAATCGCACCTGTATGCACGAGACTGTATTGATCGGTAAGTTAGCTGAGGCCCCTGAGGCACGTACGCTCGATATCGCCAAGCGCCTGATTGATTATGGTTTTCATCCGCCGACGGTCTATTTCCCACTTATTGTTCCAGAAGCCCTGATGATTGAACCGACCGAGACAGAAAGCAAACAGACTCTCGATCTATTCTGTGAGGCAATGCTAAGTGTTGCTGCTGAAGCTGCTGCTGATATTGAGATATTGTATAGTGCGCCAACCACAACACCAGTACGGCGGGTGGATGAGGTGCGGGCCGCACGACAGCCGATTCTGAAGTACGACGCGGCCAAAATCGCAGCGCTACTTGAAGAATAGTGACAAACTCGAGCGATCGGCGTTCTTTTGTTTGAGGCTCGTTATCAACATCATTGGAGGTTACACCCATGGCAGCGCTTCATGAAATTGAGGGAATCGGCGAGGTCTACGCGCAGAAACTACAAACCGCTGGAATTGCGAATACCAAGCAACTCTATGAGCAGGGGACTACGAGTAAGGGCCGGGAGAAAATCGCTGAAGATACGGGTATTAGTGGCAAACTCATCCTAGGCTGGGTGAACCATCTGGATCTGGAGCGTATCAAGGGCATTGGTTGGGAATACGCCGATCTGCTTGAGGCAGCTGGTGTGGATACTGTTCCCGAACTGGCTCAGCGAAATGCGGCCAATCTCCATGCCGCTCTTGAGAAGGCGAACATGGAAAAGTCACTGGTTCGGCGCTTGCCAACCCTGGATGCAGTTACGGCTTGGATCGCTGAGGCCCAAAGCCTGCCGCGAGTGCTTAACTACTAGTCTACTAGTTCTCGTACTTGATGCACAATGGTATAATGGTGGAAGAAATGTCATTTCTTCCACCATTTTGGATCCAAGACATTCGGAGGTGACATGGATCTGCGTGGCCATGAAGACCCGAGTGAAGAGCTTGAGCGCCTTGCAGAAGAGCAGGTCGGCGATCTTGAAAATAGCGAGATGGCTGAGCGCGCGCAGCGCGGGAAACAACGCCGCGATCGCGTTGTAGATCTCTATGCTGCGGGATCAGTTCGCTCCCCAGAAGATCATTATTTTGCGGCACTCATTATGCTCTATGGCGATGAAATCGGACATTTCGATTTTGCACGCCAATTAGCCCGTACCGCTGCTCGCACTGGTGAAGAACGTGCTTGGTCGGTGATTGCGGCAGCCTGGGATCGAGCGTTGCTTGCACGTGGGCGCGCCCAACGCTATGGGACTCAGTTTATTCGTGAACAAGGGCGTTGGTCGCTTGGCGCTATTGAAGAACAAGTCACCGACGCTGAGCGTGCATTTTATGGTGTGCCACCACTCTGGGTACAACGCCAACACCTAGAACTCATCCGCCGCCGTGAGGAATCCTCCGACTCGTAACTGCTGTGACTGATAGCCCTGACCCTCAGATGTAGGACTATAGCCCTGCTTTATGCCCTTGTATTGAGCCTAATCTCAGGGATGTTTGCCCCTAAGATTTGGGCTGATCGCCCCACTTATTAATTAATAGTAAATGCTCAACCTTTGTCAGAGCTACGTAGACGTGGTAAAATGCGGTTAAAGTTACAGTGAAAGAATAATGTCACGTATGACATTAGAAGAAGCCGCTACCACAAATCCAATGGAGTTTCGCTCAATTGATGCACCGCCGCGTGCAGAGCTCCCCAACACGGGGTTAGAAGCACGTGTGGAAGATCGCCAAGATGAGCGCCTTGCTCAGCTGCAGACACTCGCTGCGATTGGCCAACATATCAGCGGTACGCTCGATCTCGATGAGTTGCTACACGGCATTTATTCCGCAACCACGCGTGTGATTGAGGCGGATAATTTCTATATTGCCTTTTATGATCAGGCTACAGTAACCTTCGATCTTGCGTACATGGCGATTGCTGGCGAGCGGCGGTTTACCTCAGACCGCTGGTCGGCACATGATGGGCTAAGTGGTGTAGTTTTGCGTGATCGGCAGCCGCTGCTCACCGATGACTACGAAGGCGAGTGTCTGCGGCGCAATATAGTTCCTCAACCAGTCGCAGGCGTCCAGTTGAGTTGTGCATGGATCGGTGTGCCACTGGTAGTTCGCGATACGATTATTGGTGTACTGGTTGTTGGCACCAATGATCGCAGTTTGCGCTATCGTAGTGAACATGTTGATCTGCTTATGACCGTTGCGAGCCAGGCAGCTTCGGCGATTGAAAATGCAAGGCTGTATCAGCGTAGTGAGAAACAGGCACGCCAGCTTGAAACCCTAAGTCGGATTGGTCGATCAATTACCTCTTGGCTCGATTTTGAGCAGGTTCCATCAGCGATTATGGATCAGGTGACCCACTTACTCGGGGTTGAAGAAGGTTCGTTACTGCTGACCGATCCTGCCACTTCTGATCTTGTATTTGCCTATACCATCGGCCCGATTGGCTCGACACTACGTGGGCAACGGCTTGCAGGCGGCACGGGAATCGCTGGTTATGTGGTAACGAGCGGGCAATCCCTGATCGTAAATGATGCCCAACGCGATGTCCGCTTCAATGATTCAACTGATAAATCGACAGGCTATACCACACGGCGTTTGCTCGCGGTTCCGTTGCGGGGTGTGAGTGGGGTCGTTGGTGTTATTGAGGTACTTAACCGGCGCGATAATAACCCCTTCACGGATGAGGATCGTCGATTAGCCGAGGCATTGGCCGACTATGCGGCGATTGCAATCGAGAACTCCCGCCGTTTCACGCAAGTTGATCAGGCCTTGACGCGGCGCGCGCAGGAGCTTGCACGCACCAATGATCTTCTACAGCATAACTTGCGTAGCCTGACCGCTCTTAATGCGCTTGGAATCGCAATCAACACAACACTACGCAGCTCTTCTGAAGTCTATCGAATGACAGCACGTGGTGTTGTGGAGATGACAGATGCACTCGGGGCTTGGGTTATTGAATACCAGCAAGATCAATGGCGCACACTGATTAGTGTTGGCCCGCAGTTAGTTGAAGAGCCGCAGCTGTGGCCGCTTCTGCAGCAAACAATTGAGATCGGGCGCCCGGAACTGCTGACTGGTGAGCTACCATTTCCAATGCAGCGAATCGGAGCGCGCGCGATGCTATTAGTGCCATTACGTGCACCACGGGCAACATTAGGGTGTATGTGTGTGGCGTATGCCGATAGCTTGCCAGAAGCGCCTGATCGCGAGACGGTGGTACTGTTTGCCACCCAAGCGGCGGCGGCTGTCGAGAGCATGGAACTCTTTAGTGCGGTAAGCAGTGCACGCGATCAAATGGCTTCCATCCTGGCATCAACGCACGAAGGGGTTATTCTGATTGGTGCTGATCGGCGGGTTGCGGTTGCGAATGGACGGCTACGTGAGCTGTGTGGCTTACCTGAGCCCGCTACTATGTCTGGGCGTGACGCAGAGGCATTCTTCGCAAGCTGGCAGGAAGTAGCACATGTTGCACTAGATGAATGGCAGCTGTTATTGCATGGTCTTAGCGCCATTCTTGCACGCTCACAACCCTTTGTGCGAGGTGAACTGACAGATGTACGCGGGCATGTGTTGGAATGGACGGTGCTTCAGGCGCTTGGTAGTGGTGATAGCTTAGGCGGTGCCTTACTGGTTCTACGAGATATTAGTGAGGCAAAGGAATCAGAGCGCTTACGCGATGATCTGACGCATATGATTGTTCACGATTTGCGTAGCCCGCTTTCGAGTGTGATGGCATCGATCGACATGATGTCACGTGGGGTTACAGGTGATTTGAACGCAAGCCAGCAGCATGTGCTCAATATTGCCAATGAGAGTTCTCAGCAAATGCTGGCGATGATTAATACCTTGCTTGATATTAGCAAACTCGAAGCTGGCCATATGCTGCTTGAACGTAGCAAGGCCAATATATGCCTGATTGCACAACGCGTTGCCACCCAACTTACGTCCTTGGCACATGAGCGTCGGATTATGATCGAGACGATTTGTGAATCCGAAACACTACCTTCTGCAGATGTCACGCTCATTGCGCGTGTCATTCAGAATCTCATTGCGAATGCGATAAAGTTTAGTGGGCGTGGTGCCACTGTGAGTGTGCGGGTTATAGAGGAATCGGGTGAAGTTATTATCAGCGTGCGCGATCGTGGTATTGGGATCGCGCCACGCGACCGTGAAAAGATCTTCGCGAAGTTTGGCCAAGTCGGCGAACGGCGTGGTGGCACTGGCCTGGGGCTTACATTCTGTAAGCTGGCTGTCGAAGCCCATGGCGGCCAAATCTGGGTCGATAGCCAGATCGGCCAGGGTAGTACATTCTCGTTTAGTTTACCACTCGGGTAAATTGCTACTGCGCACAACACCCCAGAACCATGCCACCCGGTTAGACGCACTCAGCGCTAGATACGAATCTCCAAGCCCTCATACGCAGCGCACGTATTTGTATGCAGTGTCTGCGCGTGTGATTCAATCTCAGCGATTGTTGCGTCATCGTAGGTTGGCTCATGGTGAAAGAGCACGAGGCGGTTTACATTTGCCTCGCGCGCAACCGCGCACGCCATTTCGGGTGTGCTATGGCCCCAACCCTGTTTAGGATTATTGATATCGATATAATCTTCGTGGCGATACTGGGCATCGTGAATAAGGAGATCGGCGTTATGCGCGAATTTGACCAGCCGCTGATCGTTCTTTACATATCCTTCGGTATCGGTTGCATATACCACAGATTTTCCGCGCCATGAGATATGGTAAATATTCACACCATTTTTTGGATGTGCATAGCTGTGGTATGTTCGCACACGTACGAGATCTGGCGAGGCATCAATCTCATTATGATACAAGTTGAGCACACGCACATCGGATGGTGTATGCCCCAACAGCACAATATTTGTTTCGCTGATATTGCGCATAATCTTAAGCGAAGCAAGATCATCCAGGCTAATTGGGAAGCTTGGTGGCAGCATCGCATGTGAGAGAGTCTCTTCGAGATCGCTCTGGAAGACTTTTGGCCCTAGGATATGGAGTGTGCTAGCGCCGGCATACGCTGGCCGAAAGAATGGGAACCCCTGGGTATGGTCGTGGTGCATATGGCTGAAGAACAGCGTTGCAACCAGCGGCTTGTTCCCATTGGCCTTTGCTTGGCGTAATAACTCGGCTCCGAGATTGATAATACCAGTGCCTGCATCCAAGATAATGGTATGCACACCAGCTTGTACCTCAACACAGGCAGTATTACCACCAAAGCGAACTGTGCGCGGCCCTGGAACTGGGTAACTGCCGCGTACGCCCCAGAAGCGGACAATCATTTCATCGGGCATCGCGACCTCCTCGTGCGCGTTCGCCGCTGCGCGCAATGCTTATTTGTACTGTCATAACGTTACTGCGCCTCACGAAATGAGGGTTATCTGTGAATAACGCCAGTTCGGAGCCGAATTCGCGCATGGATCTGGCATTATTCACAATGAGATTTACTCAAGCGGCCCAATCGCGTAGAAGTTGAACGAGTAATCGCACTCCAACTCCGGTTGCGCCCTTCGGCGTATACGCACGTGGCTTTGAATCCGTCCATGCGACACCGGCAATATCGAGGTGCACCCATGGAAAGCCGCCAACAAAGGCGTCGAGGAATGCACCAGCGGTGATTGCACCACCTGCGCGACCGGCGGTGTTTTTTACGTCGCCATAATCGCCCTTGACCATGTCGCGGTAGGAATCCCACAGCGGGAGTTGCCATGCCCGCTCACCAGTTGCTTCGCCGGCTTCAATAACACGCCGCGCGAGATCATCGTTGTTCGACAGTAACCCCATGGCATGTGGGCCAAGGGCGACCATAATAGCGCCGGTGAGGGTTGCCAGATCAATAATTGCTGCTGGCTGATAGCGCTGTGCATAGTAGAGGGCATCCGCAAGAACGATGCGGCCTTCAGCATCGGTGTTCAGCACTTCAATCGTCTTGCCGCTGAGCGTTTTGAGAATATCGCCTGGGCGGTAGGCGGTGCTACTTAGCATATTCTCGGCGGAAGCGACCATACCAACGACATGGACTGCTAGACCCAACGCGCCAAGTGCCTCCATCGCGCCAAGTACAGCGGCGGCCCCGCCCATGTCCATCTTCATGTTTTCCATGCCATCGGCAGGCTTGATCGAAATACCACCAGAATCGAAGGTGATCCCTTTGCCAACCAGACAAACCGTACCCTTCGCCTTATGCTCGCTACCATATTCCATTGTAATAAAGCGCGGTGGGTTAGCTGATCCCTGACCAACGCCAAGTATGCCACCGAACCCACCAGCAGTGAGTTCTTCTAAGCCATAAACGGTGACATCCATGCCATAGCGGGCACCGATCTCCTGGGCAACTATGCCAAGTGTAGCGGGTACAACAATATTACCAGGCCGATTAGCAAGGTTACGTGCCAGCACAACGCCATTAACAATGGCTTGCCCAAGCGCAGCACCTTGTTCCGCGGCCTCGCTATCACTCCCAGTAAGAACCTCACACTCGCCTACTTCGAATACATCGGCATCCGTTTTATATTCAATAAAACGATAACTGCCGAGCAGAATACCCTCCACAAGTGCATGGCTGAGGTTGAATGTACTTAGCCCATCGGCTTGGGGGAGTGTTGCGGCAAAACGTTCAACCTTAAGATCACGAGCCTGCTGTGCAGCGCCTGCGGCGGCCTCGCGCAGCCGATCGGATGTGAATTGCGCACGCTTACCCAGCCCGACAAATAATAAGCGGCGGGCTTGAGCAGCTTCACGTGGGTAAACGAGGAGTGTTTTGCGATACCCACCACTCCAATCGCTGGCCTCGATGAGCGCAGTAATGGCTGCTGGTAGCGCTTCGCCTTCGAATCCAAAGACAACCACCAATGAGGCAGTATGCTGCAATGGGTCGCCACTGACCACTGAGATATGCATGATTTACTCCGAATGATGACAGATGACAGGTGACGAATGATGCGTGTGCGCTTGTCGGCAAATTATATCATAGTAGGCAATGGGTAGGCGGTGGGTGCCTAGAATATTGCATTTTGAGCATCCCACCAAAGCATGTAAACCCTACTCAGATTTCCGAGCGAAATGTCTAGAGTTGAATTGCCTTACCTGCGGCCGCGCTGCGGTAAATCGCATCAACAATATCGGTGACTTGCAGTGCTTGCTCTGGTAATACAGTTGGGCTGCGACCAGCAAGAATCGAGGAAACGAAATCATCGGTTTGTGGCTCGCCTGGATCTGTGCGCTCATTGGCGATCCAATCGGGTTTCCAGCTCACAAGCATTTCGTGGGCGGCACGATTTACCCGCAATGGGAACACCTCAAGGCCAGCATCAGTGCCAGAAAGCGATACCTGCTCAACCGACTCAGGAACATTGAGTGCCCAGGAACATTCGAGGATCATTGAGGCGCCATTCTCGAAGCGCACAAATGCGGCAACCTGATCTTCGACAGTGAATTCCTTATAGTTCCACTGGCCCCAAGGGTTGACATTTGGCTTTGTGCCGAGGTTTTGCGATAAACTGGCGCAGACCTCAACTGGCTTGGGGTTGCCAAGCAGCCAGAGTGCTGTATCGAGTAGGTGGACACCAAAATCGATCATTGCGCCGCCACCCTGGATATCTTTTTGCACAAACGTGCCCCACGAAGGGATACCGCGTCGCCGTAGTGCCTGGACGCGAACCATATAGATATTGCCGAGCTCGCCAGCATCCACAACACGTTTCGCGGCGCGCACATTGGCCATATGGCGGTAATGAAACCCGATGCTGAGGGTCTTCCCTGTTTTTTGTGCAGTTGCCAACATCAGGCGCCCTTCTGCGGGATCGAGTGCCATTGGCTTTTCACACAACACATGTAGGCCGCTTTCAAGAGCAGCGATTGTTGCTGGGGCATGGTATTTGTTTGGTGTGCAAATGATCACTGCATCGAGTTGCTCTTTTGCAAACATCTCGCTGTAATCGGTATAGACGCCAGGAATACCATATTGAGTGGTTACTTCCTGAACTGAGGCTTGAACTGGATCTGAGGCGGCCACAATTGTGACATTGGGATGTTTGCTAAACCAGGGTATATGCCGATTGCGGGCAATTCCGCCAGTGCCAACAACGCCGATTCGAAGCTTGTCCATTGTAAGTTGTTCCTTTTTAGATGGTTTTATTTGCACCCAGAGGGTACCCGTCTGTGGTGAATCATTAGATTGAAATCGATTTCCCACTGGCTGCGGAACGGTTTGCCGCATCCATAAGCGTGGTCAGATCAAGTGCGGTTTGGATGTTGACGGTCGCAGTAGTATTATTCAGGATATGGTCAACCCATTGATTATAGGCATTGGGCGTATTCTCAGGTATGGCAACCTCACTCCATTCCTTTTCACCAGCGCGCTGCAAGAGCAGCTTGGCTTCGGGTGTCCCATACAGAAGTGTGCCACCAGTGCCATGAACTTCGATGGTAAAGGGCGAATTGGGGTTGACAAAGCCTGCCTCGACGATACCAATGGCGCCACTGGCGGTTGAGAGGGTTGCTACAGCATTATCCTCAACCTCGCGCCCAGTAATATACCCATAGGTTGCATGAATGCTCTTTGGCATTGCACCCAGGAACAGGCGCGTCAGATACATTGGGTGGCATCCGAGGTCGATCAGTGCGCCACCTTGACACTGCTCTTTACTGTAGAAGTGCGGTGGTAACCAACCATCCTTACTGCGCTCGTTGGGTAAGGCACCATTGTGCGAGAGCCGGACGCGCACAAGTGTTACATCACCAACGGCACCAGCTGCGAGCTGCGCGGATATGGCCTGGGTATACCCATCATTCAGTCGCGGTAGCGAGACGGTGAGCTTGACGCCAGCCGTGTTGATTGCGGCCATGATTTCATTGACTTCTGCAATCGTGGCGGCAACAACCTTCTCGGTGAAGATATGCTTGCCTGCCTTGGCAGATGCAACCAGCAAATCACGATGCATATTGGTTGGTGCATCAACAATCACACCCTGAATGTCCTTCTGGGCGAGGAGCTCTGCCGCATTGGCATAGAATGGTACACCTAAGCGCTCGGCGGCAGCACGACCACGCTCGGGAAGCTCATCCCATACTGCGGCAACCTGGCTCTCGGGGTGTTCGTGTGCGTATTGGGTGTATTCCCAGGCATGTACGTGCCAATAACTAAGCATTCCGACGCGAATCATGAGAGTGTCCTTTCAATATACATGTATAAAGCGATGAAGCGCAAAGCGTTGGAACGCAAAAGCGCAAGAACGCAAGAGCGTTGGAACGCAAGAGCTATGAGTAACGTTGGCCGGTTTTGCGCTGTGCGCTGTGCGCTATCTGGTCACCGTGTCACCGTGTCACCGTGTCACCGTGCCTTTGTAATCTTCAGATATTGGGCTTGACCAAGCCATCCATCCCTGGTTGCCATCCTGCGATTCGTGGGCCTACGCCATAGTGCAAGATCGGGCTATACAAAAATACCCACGGCGCATCGTTACGGATGATACCATAAGCCTGATGATAGATGGCGTGGCGCTGAGTGGTCTCCACCGTTGCGCGGGCAGCATCAATCAATTGATCCACTTCGCTATTATGATAGCCTTCCCACCAGGGGCCTTGAATACCACTATGAATCTTCTCGCAGAGTACACGAATGCTACTGAGTGGGCTCGAATCAAAAATACAGGCATCACCGATCTGCTTTGCTCGAACCATATCGGCGTATCCTGGGCGATCGGTATGAGTCGTGATTGCTGTGGTCACTCCAGCAGCAGCCCATTGTTCCGCTACTGTGTTGGCCAGGGGAATCGCCTCATCGGGATAGATGGTTGGGATGTCGAGGCGAATCTGTAGCCCAGAAGAATAGCCTGCTTCGGCAAGCAGCTGCCGTGCCCGCGTTGGATCGTGGCTGTAGGCGGGCGTTGCCGGGTTATGCGCGAGGTGTAGGCGCGTCAGTGGGCCATTCAGTGGCTCAGCGGCTCCAGCGACAACCTTCTGCACTAGTGCAGGGACATTGGTTGCATAGTTGAGTGCCTGGCGCACCCGCACATCGCGGCATGGCCCTTGGCTGGCGTTTAGCATAAGTATGACACACAGCCCGCTGAGTGTTGTTGGCACCTGTAACCCAGCTGCTCGGGTACGTTCTGCATCTTGTGGGCCAAGCCCGCTGGCCAGATCAGCCTCGCCAGTTAATAACAGATCAACCCGACGGCCAGAATCTGCTTCTGCCCGCCAAATGAGCTGCTTAAAACGTGGAGCGACGCCCCAATAGTCGTTGAAGGCGGTACAGATGATGCGCTGATCTTCGATTGTAGTGATCTGGTAGGGGCCGCTACCAACTGGGGTTTGCGGCAGGCCTGCGAGTCCACGGCGCGGCACGATTGGCATGTCGACCAGCAAGTCGAGCAGATCGGCGAGTGGTTTGGCCGTGATGATCTGGACGCAGAGTGGGCTAAGTGTTTGGAAGCGTGCGCCATCCAGATAGCTGAGGTACACTCCCTGTGTACCAAGCTCACCGCCCAGAGCTGGGTCGCATACCCGTTCAAGTGATGCTACAACATCGGCTGCGTGGAGGGTATCACCATTGTGGAAATGTACTTGTGCACGAAGATCAAAACGCCAGGTACATGCATCTGCACCAAGCTCCCAATGTTCGGCTAGGGCAGCGACGAAATCGCCAGTAGCTGAGCGTTGCACGAGGCTTTCGTAACATGTGCTGAGGATGGCGCGCCGATCGCGGAAATCACTACAGATATGTGGATCACCAAGCGCAGCGTAACTCTGTGTGATGGTGAGTGTATCGGGTGGATTCACGATGGAGTACTCCGGATTTAGAGTGTCAGAGCCACATTTCCATTATAGCGCGAATACTAGCACTGATGGCAGCGGTGTTTGTGCGGCACTCGGTTAGTGAGAGTCATGACTAAGGTGCTCGTGGCGTGAAGCTTGGCGTCGTATGCGGTACAATAGCTAGATGAATTACCAAGAAACACTCGATTACCTCTATAGTTATATTGATCCCTCGCGTAGTGGGCCACTACCCGATCCATCAATGAATCTGCGCCGTACAGAAGCCCTGTTGGCGGCGTTTGGTAATCCGCAGCGGGCCTTGCGTTTTGTGGTGGTAGCCGGAACCAAGGGTAAAGGTTCGACATGCGCAATGATTGAGTCGATCGCGCGTGCAGCCGGGCTTCGCACAGGTTTATGGACATCGCCGCATCTGCATAGTTACCGCGAACGCATTCAGGTTGACCGACAACTCATTCCAGAGGCCGATCTGATTCGGTTGGTGGAATCATCACGTGAAGAAATTGAACGTGTTGCCCGCGGCCCGTTCGGGCCACCCAGTACCTTTGCGATTGGCACTGCCCTGGCATTACGCTATTTTGCCGAACAAAAGGTGGATCTGGCGGTCGTTGAGGTTGGGCTTGGTGGACGCTATGATAGTGCGAATGTTCTGACGCCACTGGTTTCGGTGATTACCTCAATTAGCTATGATCATATGGAGTTCTTGGGCCAAACGCTGGCAGCAATTGCCTGGGAGAAGGCTGGTATCCTGAAACCAGGCGTGCCTGCGGTAACAATCCGCCAGCGCTACGAGGCGCAGGTTGTGATTAAACAGGTTGCTCAGGAAGTTGGGGCGCCACTGTTTATTGCGGATGCACCTGAAGTGGTACAGCAGATCCCTGGTGCTGAGTCGATCAAAACAGCATTAGTAGGCACATTTCAGCGCGAAAATAGGGATCTGGCGATTGCAGCAGCGCTTCAACTGCGTGCGGCAGGGGTGTCGATCGATTTCCAGGCCATTCGCGATGGGCTGGCACGGGTGGCATGGCCAGCGCGCTTCGAGATTGTTCCTGGTATCGATCAAGCTGCCACAGTTGTGATTGATGGTGCTCATAATGGTGATTCTGCGCGGCGCTTGCTCGAAACGCTGCATGAACAATTCCCACGGCGCAGATTGGTGCTCGTATTTGGCGCCTCGCGCGATAAAGACCTGGCGCGAATATTGCCAGAGTTCTCGCAGGGAATCGGAGCATGGGTTCTTACACGTTCGGGGCATCCACGCGCCATGGAAGATCTTGGGTTGCTTCGTGATCGGATTCTTGCTGAGCATATAGAAGCAGAAGTGACAATCGAGCCTGACCCATCCCAGGCAATTCTCTATGCCAAGGACCTCGCTGGCACACAGGGTGTTGTATGCGTCACAGGTTCCTTGTTTGTGGCGGCGGCTGCCCGCGAGGCGTTGGGCCTTGCCGAGGCATGCGACCCGCCGAAAGCCTAGCCAGAGCGCATAACGCATAACGCATAACGCTGCTCCATCGCTCTTGCGTTCTTGCGCTTTTGCGTTCTTTGCGCTTTTGCGTTCTTGCGTTCTTGCGCTTATTTAGTAACCCGCAATCGCCTTCTGCGTAGCCGGCTACGGATACTGGTACGTTTACGGCCTTGATAGAATGGATCGCTGGCGCGTAGGATTCGCCGGGTAGTGAGGCTACGGCCTGTGAGCAGCCCACCAACAAACTGTGTCATGTCGCCCAGGGATGCAACTTTATCGGCCAGTACCAGAACCCAGCCCTCGCGTGATGTTGGTGCTGGCCCAAGTGGAAACATATGGCTGATAATTGCTCGGCATACGGCATCGCTCTCACCCTGTGTTGCGGCCCAACGTGCGGCAACAGCCCCGTGGGTGGTTAATGTGCCATAGCGCGAATCAATATCGTGAATGAGTGCGGCGCGTGCACATATGCGTTGATCGGCACGTAGGATGCGTGCAATCAGGAATGATACCCGCGTTGTCCGCAACAGATGATCATGTTTAGGAATGCTGTGATGGAGGTGAGAGCGAGTCTCGATCACCTTTGGATGATCCAGCAAATCTGCGACGTGAACGATATGGTGCTTGCGCATGCGACACTCCAAAGTATGACCACTACCTAGTGTATATTGTACAACAGGATTGGTAATAATATTTTAACCGATTTCTTCACGAAATGGCTGCAAATGTTGCAAGTGCTACCACCTCTGCAATTTCACATATTGCACCATAGGTATCGCCCCACCAGTTTGTCGTAGGAGAATCAGGTGGCGTTTCGGGTGTGTCATCAGAATATCTCCCAATGCTCGCCGAAGAGTATCAGCCCCAGTTTGCGTGCTATGGCCCGCGATTCGCTATTTTCCCAGGAGGTGCTATAGAGTGGGATTCGCCCCTCTGAGCGGACAATTTGTGCCCAGAGTGAGACGACAGCGGCTGCATAACCGCGCCCGCGAAACGCTGCTACAGTTTCGACACCTGCTTCGCCACTGGCATTTCTACGGCGCGCATCGCAGCATACCGCAACAGCAACCCCATCGACAATAACCGCCGTAATTGGGGTTCGCTCATTATACTCGTTAGCCAAGGCTGCAAAATGGGTTGTGAGAATGCCAACTTGCTCTGGCCCAATCTGCACAGCTCCTGGAATCTGTGGAATCTGCGTCGGGAACCTGAATGTCGGGCCGTGCGAGCTACCGGCATTGACACCAAACAATGAGCGAACTACGGTCGTGTAGCGCGGTTGTTGCTCGAGGTCGGCGGTTACTGGCTCATCAGCACAAATCTGGGCAACTGAGCGTGCGAGATCGTCTGGTACTTCGGCATGAAAACGCACCAGATGGCCTTGTGCCGTTCGCCCCATAAAGAATCGTGGCGCAGGTGGCGCTCCAGGCTCATTCAGCGAAAGCATACGCCCATATTCATCCAGATTGTATAAGCCAGAATACTGGATATGTATAAGCTCAAGTGCCGATAAAGACATAGGGTCACCTGTTGGAGCGATGGAACGATGGAGCGATGGAGCGCAGAGCGTAGAGCGCAACAGCGCAAGAACGCAACAGCGCAAGAACGCAACAGTGCAGGAGTGATGTCACCTTGTCTTTCTGTTGTGCGCTATGCGCTATGCGCTCTTGCGCTATCACCCCTGGCCTTCGCGATCCGTGTGGATTGTTCTAGGCACCTCATTCACAACGCGTACGATTGGCCCACCGCCATAGATATCCAGTACGGTGAGGCTACCCAAATCGACCCGCCAGCGCCAGTGGAGGGTTGGGGACAGGCCAGCTGTTGCGCACAGAATCAGTTGGATGGGTGTGGCGTGGGTAACAACCAACATGCGGCCATTGGGTCGTTCGCGCAAAATGGCATTCCAGCCTTCGCCGACACGCGCCTGCACTTCGGCAAGGCTTTCACCACCATCCGGTTTGCCATACATGGCATCGCCAAAGCGCCGGGAAACCTCATCTGGGTAACGTGCCCGAACTTCTGTATAAGTTAGGCCCTCCCAGCGTCCATGGCGCGTTTCTGCCCAGCGCGAATCTTCGACGATTGGCACATTACGGGCGGTAAGAATATGCTCTGCGGTGGCATGCGCTCTGCCGCTTGGGCTGGTAATTGCCACGTCGAACGGGATCCGCCGCAGGCGCTGGGCAAGTGCCTGCGCCTGGAGATGACCATACGCCGTCAATGGGCTATCGTTGCCACCCTGGTATTGGCGGGCCTTGTTCATTTCTGTCTGACCATGCCGGATGAGCCAAATGCTTGTGCGCATTGAGCGACCTTGAAATAGAGAGATATTTTTGCAAACCTGTCAGGTGCGGCCTAGGACTGCTATGAGCGCTCCAATGGCTCCGAAGGCTGCACCTGACAGGTTTTACATATTATAAGCGACTTTCATTTGTGTTTATGAATTGACGGTTTAGGACTGCGTGCCGTACAATTGCGACAAACAATCAGTGTTAAGGATTTGTGGAATGAAATACCGCTCAAGTGCAGATATCCGCCGCGCCTATCTTCAGTTCTTTGAGCAGTGCGGTCATACAATTGTCCCTAGTTCTTCGCTTATCCCAGGGAACGACCCAACCTTGCTGTTTGCCAATTCGGGCATGGTGCAATTTAAGGATACATTTTTGGGCTTGGAGCAGCGCCCCTATTCGCGCGCTACCACCTCACAGAAGTGTTTGCGGGTCTCCGGGAAGCATAATGATCTTGAGGAAGTTGGCCCTTCACCACGCCACCATACACTCTTCGAGATGCTAGGAAACTTCTCGTTTGGTGATTATTTCAAAGCGGACGCAATTCCGATGGCCTGGGATTTGCTGACCAAAGTATTTGAGCTACCGGTTGAGCGTCTGTGGTTCACCGTATATGAGGGTGATAGTGAAGTTCCTGCCGATGAAGAAGCCGAACAACTGTGGATCAAGGCGGGCGCAGATCCTGATCGGGTGTTGCGCTTTGGCCGCAAAGATAATTTCTGGGTTATGGCCGATACCGGGCCATGTGGGCCATGTTCTGAGATCACCGTGTATATTGGTGATGACCTCAAGGCCATGGGGCCACATGGAGTGAATAGCGACGATCCCGACTATGTTGAGATCTGGAATAATGTCTTTATGCAGTTTGAACGCAGCACGATGCAGCCACTGCCGCGCCCATCTGTCGATACAGGCATGGGCCTGGAGCGTATGGCGATGGTGATGCAGGGTGTGCATGCGACCTACGATACCGATCTGTTTGTGCCAATTATTGAGCGCGCGATGGGTCTGCTGGGTGCCGACCGTGGCCACTACCTGGCGAACTTCGCAAAGTATCGCGCAATTGCCGATCATAGCCGCGCCGTTGCGTTTCTGATCACCGATGGCGTGCTGCCGGGCAATAATGGCCGCTCGTATGTCCTGCGCCGCATTCTGCGCCGTGCAATCTACCAGGGCCGCAGTATTGGCTTCGATAAGCCATTCCTGAGCCAGACAGTCGATCAGGTGATTGCCATGATGGGCGAAGCATACCCAGATCTGCTGACGCGTCGCCAGTTTATTCTTGAGACGGTTGATGCCGAAGAGCAGCAGTTCCTACGCACTCTCTCAGGCGGGATTGTGCGGCTTGGTGCGCTGATTGAGCAGGTGAAAGCCGCAGGCGAACAGACTGTGCCTGGGGTGGATGCCTTCACACTGAAGGATACATTTGGCTTTCCGCTCGATCTGACACAGAAGATTGCTGGCGAGCAGGGTCTGACTGTTGATGAGGCCGGCTATGATGTAGCCCTTAGCGAACAGCGCGACCGCAGCCGTAAGGCGACGCAGTTCAAGCGTGGCGCCGATGCTGAGGCATGGGGCGAGGTTGGCCTACCAGCAACCCAGTTCATTGGCTATGGCACATTATCAGGAACTGCCAATATATTGGCGATCGTGAGTAATGGTGATACGGTTGCAGCGGTTCACCAAGGCCAACCCGTGCAACTCGTGCTTAATACGACACCATTCTATGCCGAGAGTGGTGGGCAGGTTGGCGATACTGGTGTGTTGATTGGGCCAACAGGCCGCATTCAGATAACCGATACATTACGCCCAATCCCTGGCGTTACTGTCCACTATGGTGTGGTTGAGGCAGGCACAGTTGCGCTTGCAGATGCGATTGAAGCGCGTGTCGATGGTGTACGCCGCCAGCAGGTTATTCGCAATCATACCGCAACTCACTTGCTGCATCGGGCGCTGCGTGACACACTTGGTGAGCATGCGGCACAGGCCGGTTCGCTTGTTTCACCAGAGCGCTTGCGCTTTGACTTCACACACACACGTCAGGTGACACCAGAGCAGTTGCGCGAATTGGAGCGGCGGATCAATACATGGGTTCGCGCCGATACGCCCGTTGTGTGGGGCGAAATGGGCTACCAAGAGGCGCTTGATCAGGGTGCAATGGCGCTGTTTGGCGAGAAATATGGCGATCGTGTGCGGATGGTGACGGTTGGTTGTGATGGCACACAGGCCGAGGGCGAGGATTGGAAGCTCTGCTCGCGTGAGTTGTGTGGCGGTGTCCATGTGTCGCGCACTGGCGAGATTGGCTTCTTCCGTATTCTAAGCGAGAGCGGTGTTGCGGCGGGGGTGCGGCGTATTGAAGCAGTAACTGGTGCTGGTGCTGAGCAGTGGGCCGAAGAACAAGCCGGGGCGTTGCGAGCGGTTGCGGCGAAATTGAGCGTACCAGGAACTCAGGTTGTTGAGCGCATTGATGCACTTCTAGCGGAACTGCGCCAGACACAGCGTGAGCTTGAGGGTATACGTTCAGAGGCAGCACGTGGCTCACTCGAACAATTGCTGGGCGGAGTACAGCATAAGGGCGATATTACGTTCCTCACTGCCAGAGTTGAGGCTGATGATCCAGCACGGCTGCGCGAAATGGGCGATTGGTTACGCGACAAGCTTGGATCAGGCGTTGTTGTACTTGGCGCTGTCATTGGCGAAAAAGCGCAACTGCTGGCAATGGCAACCCCCGATTTAGCCGGGAAGCGTGTACACGCTGGGAATCTCATTAAGGCGCTGGCTCCAATAGTAGATGGCAGCGGTGGCGGACGCCCGGATATGGCGCAGGCCGGAGGGCGCGAACCAGGAAAGCTTGATGCAGCGCTAGCCCAAGTGGGAGAGCTCTTATGACAACCGACGGTTCGGCGCTGGTTCTTGTGCAACCAAACGATACACTTGAGGTAATCGTTGCGCATGCGCGACAGACAGGCGCGACAAGCGTCGAATTGCTGGTGCCTGCTCATACGAGTGCGCTTCAGAACTGGCGTAATGTTGGTATTCTGCAACAGGCACTGGCACAGAGTGGTATTGAGGTTATGCTGATTAGCTCTGACGAGGATGTGCTTGAGGCTGGCCGCGAAGGTGGCGTGACAACCATTGCGATTGAAGGCACCAGCGTAGTAGGCCCGCTTGTCCCACAAAAGCAGCGCTCACAACGCCCTGCCGTATCCACACCGGTTAGCCCACCAAAGCCAACTCGATCCATAGAGCGCGATATGCTTGATCTACTAGATCAGGGTAGTGGAACGCCAGCTAAACCAGTGCAAGAGCGGATTGCGACACCACAGTATTCAGATCAAGATGCAGATTTTCTTGCGACGCTTGATGATCTCGGTGAGACCTTTGCACAGGATGAAACAGCAACACGGCGAGCAACCCGCGCCCCTGAACCACCAGTTGTTGCGGATCGTGAGACGACACCGATTCGGGCAGTTGCTGCTCCACGCAGTTCGCGGCCCGCAGTGCCAGCGCCAGCCAATCGCCCGCATACGCCACGCCGTTCAGCACGTTCCGAGCCAGCTGTGGACATTGGGCGCCGTAGGCGGCGTGTGGAACCCGAAGATGAACAGCAGGCTGTTGAGCCATCTACGCGGCGACGTATGGGCCTTTCGCCAGTGTTCATTGCCGGATTAGTACTGATTGCACTGTTTGGTGTTGGGGCAGTTTGGGCGCTCAATAGCCGTGTGAGTGTTACGATTGGCGCACCAGCGGCGCGTACACGTGAATTGCCAATCGTGAATGAGCCAATCCCGTATGGTGCAGAAGCATCAGGCGATACCCCGAGTATTTTGGCTGCACCAGTTGTGGCCGATACCGAGTTCGTTGTGCATGGCCAAGTTGAGGCGCAAACCACATCGCCAATGGGCAAGGCAAAGGGCAATGTGCTGGTTATCAACACCATTAGCCAGGCGCTGAGCTTACCCGAAGGTACCGAGTTTGTTGGCAGGAATCCGCAGGGCGCCGAAGTGCGATTCAGTATCGATGCACCAGTCACAATTCCAGGGGCTTCATCCAGTTCTTCGCTGACGGGTACGAGCATTACCTATGGGCAGGCGAATGTTGCTGTGACAGCACGCTCGCCAGGAGCAGCATCGAATATTCCCGAGAATACTGTTCGAAGTATTTTGATCCCTGGCCAGACATTAATCGACTGTGTTTCCAGTAACCCGATCTGCCGTAATGATGCGATTAGCGGCGGGAGTGATGAACCACAGTGGATTGTTACCGATGCCGATCAGCAGCGTGTGCTAGGCGAGGCACTGACCGGCTTATATAATACTGGTGTTCAGCAATTGCGTGCTCAGACAAATGGCGTGCAATCGACAATTGATGCCAGTTCGATTAGCCCTAGCCCACAAGTTTTGGGTCGCCGAGAAAGCTATGAGCCACCTGTGATGAGCCCAGCAATTGGCCAGCCCAGCGATACACGCGAATTTACCATGACGGTGCGTACTCGTTTTGTGGCACTAGCAGTGCGCCCGGATCGCATGTTGAAAGATCAGCTTGCACAGATCGTGAATGGGTATCTGGCGCAAAACGGTGGCGAGCGCTGTACCGCTGCAGAAGTTGGCCAATCCAAAATCGATAGTTGGATATGGGATGGCGCCAGCCTCAAGATTAATGGTGTTCTGCAATGTAGCCCGCGTGGTGTGCTAGGGCCAGAGATTCGCTTGCAAGTGCGCGATTCATTACGTGGCAAAACGCGTGCGGAGGCAGACGCAGCCCTACGTGAGTTGCAACTACAGGGCTTAATTGGCGAATATTCCATGGGGGGTGATGCCCAGCAGTTGCCGTCGCTCGACTTCTTGATCGATGTTCGATTTGCTGGCGAATAATAATCGTAGATGTGGGTTAACGAACACACCCTGCTGACTGGTAACACGTTATCCACCAAGGGAGTATATGATGACCAGCGAGCCGGGCCGAGTAATGGCACTGGATCTAGGAACACGGCGAATTGGCATCGCGCTGAGTGACCCTACTCGTATTCTCTCATCGCCGCTCACAACGATTCATGCCACGCCACGCCCGCGTGCGGTGGCTCAGATTGTTAGTCTTCTAGCTGAACATGCAGTTGCCGAGCTTGTCGTTGGTTTGCCACTAACAATGAGCGGTGAACATGGCATGCAGGCACAGTTGGTTCAGGGCTTTGTGGATGAATTACGTGAGCTGGTGCAGATTCCACTGCATCTGTTTGATGAACGATTAACAAGTGTTGCGGCTGAGCGGATGATGCTTGAGCTTGGGATGCGACCGGAGCAACGTAAGGCCAAGATCGATGAGGTCGCTGCATCAATTATCCTTCAGGATTTCCTCGACTCGCAACGCAGCGTAGCCTATCTGTCGCCTATGGATGATGAGGATTTCGATGACAGATGAAGATCGATATAAGCAACAGGCTGCTGAGCGTGCACTCGATTATGTGCAGAGTGGCATGCGCCTGGGATTAGGAACTGGTTCTACGGCGAGCTTCCTGCTCCATGGGTTAGCCGATCGGCTACGCGATGGCCGCTTACATGATATTGTGGGTGTGCCAACATCTGAGATGACTACGAGTCTCGCGCAGCAACTCGGAATCCCACTGGTGACACTCGCCGAATGCCCGCAGCTTGATTTGGCCTTGGATGGCGCTGATGAGATCGACCCATACCTGGATCTGATTAAGGGTCTTGGGGCGGCGCTGTTGCGCGAAAAGATTGTGGCTGCATCAGCGGCACGCTTTTTTGTGATTGGCAGCGAATCGAAATGCGTGACGGAACTTGGTGTACGCACACATCTGCCTGTTGAGGTGATTCTATTTGCCGTGCCATTATGTGAGCGGCGCTTAGCAGCGCTGGGATCGCGGCCAGTACTGCGCAGAACTGCTGATGGCAATCCGCTATGTACCGATGAGGGCCATGTCATTCTTGACTGCCGCTTTGAGAGCATCCCAGATGCACATGCACTCAGTGAGGCGATCATGATGATTCCGGGAGTTGTGGGCCATGGGCTGTTTGTGGGCATGGTTGAGCGTGCGATTGTCGCAGGGCCAAGTGGTGTACGTGAACTGCTGGCAGATGGATAGCGATGGTAGTGTACGATCTGCCTGTATAGGCAGCGGCACATTGATGCAATATGGTATCATACATGCATGATACATCGAAGCAATATTACCTCAATAACCGATACCACAACACCAGACACGGTCACAAAGCCACGTATTGATACAGACTTTGTTGTTGCGAATGATGAGGAGCTTGAGCGACCGTATCGGGTCATCATCGAGAATGATGATGTTACGCCGATGGATTTTGTTGTGCTTGTGCTGACGGTTATTTTTGAATTGAATAGCCAACAGGCGACTCAAGTGATGCTTACTGCACATATAGAAGGCCGTGCTCTTGTTACTGTCTTGCCGTATGAGGATGCGCGCCAACGTGTCTATTCAGCACAGAGCAGTGCACGTGATGCAGGATACCCACTGAGTTTTTATCTTGAACCGAACGCGTAAGCGATACTGATGCGATTCGCGTTTGACAAATGCGCCTAGTTTGCTATAATGCAACGTGTTGTGCCGAGGTGGCGGAATTGGCAGACGCGCACGTTTGAGGGGCGTGTGGAGCAATCCATAAGGGTTCAAGTCCCTTTCTCGGCACCATTTCCATCGGGCGATTAGCTCAGTTGGTAGAGCACCTCGTTTACACCGAGGCTGTCGGCGGTTCGAGTCCGTCATCGCCCACCAGGTCATCGATTCAAAGCGAAAAGCATCCTCGGCTTTCCGCTCATTTCTTTGAGCCTGAATCTGCCAAGGTAGCTCAGTTGGTAGAGCGCGTGTCTGAAAAACACGAGGTCACGGGATCGTCCCCCGTCCTTGGCACCTGACTAGGAAGCCCTAAACCGGCTTCCTTTTTCTTTGTCCCTTTCCCTCTGTACTTCTATCTGTACCCTTGACGACCCTGGTATGTACCTACCGTTTCCGTGAACGCAACAACTCAACCTACATCAGTAATCACAT
>JANLSE010000236.1:0-3737 GCA_031362265.1 Roseiflexaceae bacterium | reverse complement strand
GTGCGGTACCAAGCAGCACCATTGATGCCAGCAGCCAAACGCCAACAATAATAATCGTGGCATGGTGGCTGTTCCCGGAATGTTGGATGAGCCAGAGTGCCAACACATAGATTAGCGTGAGGAATAGGTACATCAGCGCATGGATGCTAAAGGCCCCTACCGAACGGCCAACGATACTACTCCAGATCGTGTTTGGGTTGGTGAGACCATCGAGCAATGGGTAGCGGGCAGTGATCCCACCTGCGTACACTAATATGCCTAGGAGCCCAAGCCCAGCTAAGAACACCGATCGGAAACGCTCAATCAAACGATGGAACTGCTGGGTTAGAGGCTCCATCGCACGCCACAGTGTTGACAGGGCCAAGGTGCTGGTTCGTCACTGAGGATCGCGCTGCGGATAGCTTGATAGGGTGTGTCGTTCCAAATCTCTGCTAGCGGACGCGTCAAGGCATCGCCCAATACAATGCTTTGGTAATCGGGTGTGGCAAATGGCGCAATACAGCAGGGCAGCACCGTTCCATTGGCAGTAATATACATCAATGTCCATGGGCGGTAGCACCCGCGCCATGGGTGATCGCCTTTGACCGCCACACTTTCATATGGGGTGGTCGCGCCCGAAGCCCGAAACTGCAACCCTAGCTTGGCGGCTAGCACTTCGCAGTGCAAAATCAATTCGGCTTGGCGTTGTTCAACTAAACCATACAACGATTGCTCTGCCACCATGGTCGATCCATCAGCGAGTGAAGCACCAGTCCCAAAGAAGACCAGTCGTTGGAGATAAACTTCGGCAACGCCTAGCTCGGCTGCCAGTTGCACGAGGGCTGGCAACTGCTCAATATTTTCCTGCATGCCAACCATCCATAACGAGACACGTGGTCGCTCGCGCCCACCATGACGGGCGATGAAGGCCTGCAAATTGGCGAGAATCTGTGGCAGCTTATCGATTCCGCGTAGCTTGTGGTACAGCTCGGGTGTGGTGGCGTCGAGCGAGACGCGCAACTCATCGAGGCCAGCTTCAACGAGCGCATCGCCGCGTCGCTGATCAAGAAGTGCTGCATTACTATTGAATAAGACATACGTGCCACGCTGTTTGAGGTGGGCAATAAAGCGTGGCAACTCAGGGTTCAGGAGTGGTTCACCAATGCCGTGCAGTACTGCTTGGCGTATCTCTGGCAATTGATCGACGATTTGACGGAAGCGCTGCCAGCTCAGATGTCGCTTCGGTTCAAACGGCAGGAAGTGATCATAGGTCAGTGGGCAGGAAACACACAGCGAATTACACCGGTTGGTGACTTCAATATAGAGGTTCTGCGGAAGTGTTTCAGCGATTGCTGTGCGTGCGGCAAGGTCAAACATGTTTTCTCCTGAGGGAGTGAATGTTATGGGCGCAAGGGGCGTTTGTCATTGGCTGAGACAAGCGCGTATCGGAATGTGGTTCGCAAAATGCGATAGGTTGCCAACAGCGTACCACGCAGCGTGCCGCTGACCTTTGATTGGCCAGCAAAACGGGCGCGATAACTGACTGGCACTTCAAGAATGCGCGCTTGCTGGCGGGCAGCCTTAACAATCATTTCAATTGGCCAGCCATAGGTCATATCGCGCATGTCCAATTGTTGAAGCAGATCACGCCGAATCATGCGAAAC
Source organism: Roseiflexaceae bacterium (assembly GCA_031362265.1). Lineage (GTDB taxonomy): Bacteria > Chloroflexota > Chloroflexia > Chloroflexales > Roseiflexaceae > JANLSE01. The sequence continues at coordinate 2,093 of JANLSE010000236.1, read as the reverse complement.
GGCCCAAGATCGGTCAACTCCAGCCCATACAGCAGCTGTACGAGCCGTGCAACGAGCTGATTGCCAAACAGTTGATGTACTGGCATGGATCCCGCCACCATACCACCGCGCAGCCGCGACCCAAGTACCATGTCGGCCTGTTGGGCCTGAAGTGGTGCCAACAACGTAGCTAATTCGCCAGGAATAAAGCTACCATCTCCATCCATGAATGCGAGAATACTGCCAGTCGCCATCGCAACGCCGGCAGCACAGGCTGCGCCATAGCCACGGCGCGGCTCGACCACCACTTCAGCACCCGCCTGCCGAGCTACTTCGGCAGTAGTATCAGTCGAGCCGTTGTCAACGACAATCACCTGTTGGACAAGCCCTGCTGGGAGCTCGGTCAGTAGTACGCCAAGGCAATCAGCCTCGTTGAGTGCTGGGATAATCAGGGAAACGTGCATGCGGGTAGGTTCCTTAGTGATGTGCAGCGGGTTGGTCATCGAAGGCCGCCAGAAACTGACGCGTAGTAGTAGCGTGTGCTCGGTCTGTTTGGTGTTCACGCAATTCGGTGCGCAACCGATCCAGCTCAGCCAGTGTGTCGACATCATACCAAACAGGCATGAGCGCCACATGGAGACGTAACTCAGCTGCAATCGCCAGTGTGTCGTGTAATACCGACGGCGTACTCATCGGCACCTCGCGTAAGAGTCGTGGTTGTGGATGGGTCAGGCCAATCAGATAGTAGCCGCCATCGTCACTTGGGCCAAGCACGACATCAACACCACGGTCAAGTGCGTCGAACGCCTGCGCAATATAGTCTGGTGGTAACGTTGGGCAATCACTGCTGATCACCACCACCTGGCTTGCGCCAGCATCCAGCCCACCAGTAAGCAGGTGATCAAGACGTTCACCAAGATCGTTGCCCTGCTGTACAACACAGTGCATATCGGGGGCAAGCGTGCGGAAAAACGGTTCGGCATTCATGGGGAGGAAGGCGATTACCCGCTCCACATCGGCAACGGCCCGCATCATCGTAAGGGTATCCTGCAAGAAACAGGTATATAATTGCGCGGCTGTCTCATACGTGAGTGGTGGGCAGAGCCTGGTCTTCGTCTGCCCAGCCGCAGGTCGCTTGGCGACAACAAATAAGACTCTTCGTCTCACAACTACACCACGACCAATAGGACGCGCGCCAGAAAGTTTCCACGTGCGGCAGCTGGTGCAGCCCAACGCCGCAAGAATCCATCGACTCCAAAGTGGCGCCCTGGTGCCAGCGCAGCCATCAGCAGTGCCAGTGTCACCATCAAGACGTAGCTCCACTCCCATTCAAATGGTGAAGGGATATTCGCCAAGCCAATCATGAGTTGAGCCGAGACTCCAAGAGCAACGAGTCCGCCAAGTCGCGATAAGAGACCCAGTAGCATTGTGGTCGCAATGAATGCCTCGGCACCCCAAATAACATAGCCAAACCAACGAATATTTGGCTTGATAAAACCATCGATCACCGCTGCATTGACTTGTGCGACTGGGCTGATATCGATACTCAGATCCGGACCACCAAGGTTATGCAGCTCGGCAACCAACACCTTGCGTGGTTTTGGTGCATAAAATGATTCGAGGCCGAGATAGTAGCATAGCCCGGTCGATTTCTCGGCTTGGATTTTACCCTCAGGCGAGATCGTTGGGAAGGCGAATTCGTTGGCACAGCCAAAGCGCGGCGGCATCTTCCAACCAAGATTCGCAAGAAACAAATAGCCTAGCACCAAGCGGGCGATCACGATTGCGATGTGCTGAATGCGCTGTTCCCACCGTGGAATTGTCAGCGGTATTGGTTTTACGCCAACTGTCGATATGGTAGCTGGTGCCTGAGTAGCCATCAGGTGCTCCTCTTGCATCTCTGCGTGATGCGTATTGCTCTTGATATCCAGCTTACCAGACCACCAGGCATGTTTCTGTTCGTCGAACGCCAACGGCGCTCGCTATTCCGCTGGTTATTCAGTTGCCTAATGATTTAAGATCCGGACTCTCAACAAAGGCAATTAAGTCAAAGCGCCCAGTGACCGCATGAATGTGGGTAATCACTGATCCATCGAGTTCCATATTGGCTAATT
>JANLSE010000211.1:0-7403 GCA_031362265.1 Roseiflexaceae bacterium | reverse complement strand
GAAGGCGGCATGTGCCTGATCGGTTGGCCGGTAATCGCCCAACTCAATCGCGCCAATCAGGCTGGAGAGCTGATCCAGGCTGCGTACGCCATTATTGAAGTTATCGGCCCAGCCAGGGCGGAGATCTGGTACTTGCAGTGTCTTCTCGATCTCAAGTACCTTCTCTTTAAGGGCCTTAGCTGCTTCGCTAATTGGCTTTCCATTCGCGAGGTTCTCGGCACGTGTTGCCCAGCCATCCAACTGGCCACGTAGATCGCGCATACGATTGATGCTACCAACTGTATCACCAAGCCGTCGGTGGATACGCATCAGCAGTTCGAATTGTGCGTCTAGATCCTCCTGGCTAGCTGGCACAACCGCTGGCTTCACGATCGTGAAGTTCTCGGTCAGGCTTGTATCGCCAGAAGTGAGGGTGACAGAGTAGCTACCTGGCGCAACCAACGGCCCTTCAATCGCATTTTCGCTTGGTGGATCCTTACCCTCGATCTTAGGCACCGGTGTGTAGCGCATATCCCACACAAAGCGATTCCAACCCTGCTCGGCAGGTACCTTCAGCTCTTTGGCCTTTTCGGTGCTCTCGGGGTCCCGGCTTGTAAAGCTGCGTACCAATTGGCCCTTTGTGTCACTAAAGGTTAGTGTGATCGGCGCTTTGGGCTTGGATTTCAGGTGATAGGTGACAATCACGCCCTTGGGTGGATTCTGGCCAACATCGAAATACTTGCGTACAAACCCACCATCCAGGGTTGGTGTTGCGCTGAATGCCCCAACCGTCGCACCTAAATAGTTCTTACCAGGTGCATTATTGCTCCAATCGATACCTGGCATATGGCGTACCGATGTGCGCGGGGTGAACAGGTGCGCTTTGGCGCTTGCGACCTGCTTGTTATACTGGCGTAGTGGTGTAATATCATCCAATATCCAGATCGAGCGCCCATGTGTTCCAGCGATCAGATCGGTTCCTTTGATGATCAGATCATGCAACGGCGAGATTGGAAGATTCAACTGGAACTGCTGCCATGTGTCGCCAGCATCGTACGACATATACAGGCCGACTTCAGTGCCACAGAACAATAATCCAGCTCGCTCAGGATCTGCACGTACCACACGTGTGAAGGCATCCTTCTCGATACCCTTCACAATCTTCTTCCAGGTTTTGCCGTAATCGGTTGTCTTCCAGATATAGGGCTTGAAGTCATCAAGCTTATAGCGCGTTCCAACCAGATACACTGTACCCTTCTCAGTTGGCGATGGCTCGATGCAGGTGATCATCGTCCATTCGGGTAGATCTGAAGGTGTGACATTCTTCCAGTTCTTGCCAGCATCCTTCGAGATATGTAACACCCCATCGTCGGAGCCCGCCCAGAAAACACCCTTCTCATGGGGCGACTCAATGAACGAGAAGATCGTCGCATATGTCTCCGCACCAATCGCATCGCGGTTCACTGGCCCGCCAGTTGGCTGAAGTGTGCTTGGGTCGGCACGCGTCAAATCCGGGCTAATCGGCTCCCAGCTCTGGCCCTCGTTGGTGCTCTTAAAGGCGATATTACCGGTTGTATAGAGAATATTCGGATCGTGTGGCGAAAGAGCAATTGGGTAGGTCCAGGCGAAGCGATATTTATGCTCAATCGCACCGCGCCCGGACATCGATTCGGGCCAGGTTGTGATCAGCCGAATCTGTTTGCTACGATGGTCGTAACGCTGTAAACAATTACCACCACCAGGCGAAGAACCGATCGCGCCAACATACACAATGTTTGGATCATCTGGCCGCGGCACAATATAACCACTCTCGCCAGTGCCCGCTATGTAGCAATCCGACCAAGCGATCGCTGCGCGTTCGGTACAACTTGGCACCGCAATACTACTATTATCCTGCTGTGTTCCCAGCACATGGTATGGTTCACGATTATCGGCGGCAATATGGTAGAACTGCGCCGTTGGCTGGTTATGGATCGTGCTCCAACTGGCACCGCCGTTGTACGACACATTCGCCCCACCATCGTTACCCTGGATCATACGACGATTTTTCTTTGGATCAATCCACAGATCATGATTGTCGCCATGTGGTGTATCAATCGCATTGAAGGTTTTACCGCCATCGATCGACTTATAGAAGCTGAGGTTATTGACATAGACAGTATCGCCATCAACGGTATCTGCCGTAAGATGGGTGTAGTACCAAGCCCGTGAGAGCAGATTCTGGTTATCGCAAACCTTCTCCCAGTTCGCACCCATATCATCGGATCGATACAGCCCACCCTCTTTGTTATGCTCAATCAGCGCCCATACTCGTCCAGATTGTGCGGGCGAAGCAGCAACTGCAATTTTGCCCTTAATTCCTTTTGGTAGGCCAGGCCGATCACTAATATCGTTCCATGTCTCGCCACCATCTGTCGATTGCCAGAGGCTACTATCCGGGCCACCGCTCGATATCATTGAGAAGCTGCGATAGGCTTCCCAGATCGATGTGTAGATTACACGCGGGTTGCCGCGATCAATTGTGAGATCGACCGCACCAGCCTTTTCGCTCTTGAATAGAACTTGACGCCAGGATTTGCCACCATCGGTTGATTTGTAAACACCGCGTTCCTTGTTAGGGCCGAAAGCATGACCAAGCGCCGCAACATACACCGTATCTGGGTCGTTCGGATGGGTACGAATCTTACCAATAAAGCGTGTATCGCTCAGGCCGATATGCTGCCACGTACGCCCGGCGTCAGTTGATTTGTAGATGCCATCACCATGGGAAACATCGATACGAATGGTTGTCTCACCAGTGCCTGCATAAATCACATTTGGGTCGGCAGGTGCCACTTCAAGCGCTCCAACCGAGGCCGTTTTGAAGAATCCATCGGAGACACATTCCCAATATTGGCCACCATCATAGGTCTTCCAAACTCCACCAGCAACTCCACCAAAATAGAATATTGCTGGATCGTTGGGATCACCAGCCACCGCTACCACACGCCCGCCGCGAAATGGGCCAATACAGCGCCATTCAAGTAGGCCCTTGAAGTCCTGGTTTGTTGGCATCGATGCCACTCCTTATCTCTTTTGAAAGGACGGTTTGGCAAGCATACCACGGAGGAGCGTGGCATGCAATTTGCGCATGTGACTATCAATGGAATAGTGCGTCTCTCTTGTTGCGCCGGAAGACGGAGCCTGTTATAATCACGGCTCCAATGGCTCATCAACCAATTCTTTACCTTCCCAGAGTCACAGGCGTGGTGGCCGTGTTCGCCATACAGATGACACTATGCACCATGTTGTGCATAGTGGCAGCTCGCCGGTTGGTCTGTGTTCAGCTTATATTAGGAGGCAAACATGGAAGGGTTTCGCAATTTCCTCTTACGTGGAAATGTCATTGAGTTGGCAGTTGGTGTAGTTATTGGTGGTGCATTTGGGGCGATCGTAGATGGATTTATCAAGGCGCTGATCGACCCATTGTTGTTGCTCATCCTGAGCGCCACTGGGGCTGGCTCGCTTGAGACGGCAATGCTTGGAATCTTCCCAATTGGTATCTTGATCTCAGCAATCATCCGTTTCATTCTGGTTGCATTGGTCGTCTACCTCTTCATCGTTCGCCCATTTTCGGCTGCCGCAGCGAAAACGGCGGCTCAAGCTGCACCTGCCGCAACCCCAGCAGATGTTGTGCTACTCACAGAGATCCGCGACCTGCTGAAGAAGTAAGTTTCAGCGCACACTGTCACTCAACGCAGCCGGGCTATGCATCATTGCATCGCTCGGCTGTGTTTTATGGATATAATACGGTATTCGCTTAATAAAGTAACCTGATAGAAACCCTGAAACTGTAGCCCAGCAAGATTTGTGAGGTTCAATAGCTATGATCACCTTCCTCCGCCCTTCGATCACCCCTGGCGCTCAGCCACTCGAGCGCGCCTATTATGCATCCGAAGAAATCTTCCGTGCTGAACTCGAACGAATCTTTTTCAATCGCTGGATCTGTATTGGTCGCTCAGAACAGATCAGCAATGCGGGTGACTACTTCTTATATACACTTGGCAACGAGAGCATGATTATTGTGCGCGATAGGCAGGGGGTTGCGCGGGCACACTATAATGTCTGTCGGCACCGCGGCACACGGCTCTGTGAAGCTAGCGCTGGCCAACTTTCTGAGACAATTATGTGCCCGTACCACGCCTGGACATATAGCCTCGATGGGCGGCTGCTTGCCGCGCGGCTGATGCAGGATACCCCAGGCTTCGATAAAGCCGATTACCCGCTCTTCTCGGCCAACTTGGTGGAATGGGATGGCTTCCTCATGTTGAATATGTCGCAAAGGCCAGAGCCATTCGAAGAAGCCTATGCCCCATTGATCAATAAATGGGATGCCTGGCGGCTTGGTGAGCTGCGCCTTGGCGGGCATATTGAATATGATGTGCATGCCAATTGGAAATTACTGGTCGAGAACTATTCAGAATGCTACCATTGCCCGCTTATCCATCCAGCACTCACCGCGATTAGCCCACCCACCAGTGGCCGGAATGATCTGCTCGAAGGGCCATTCCTCGGCGGCTATATGGATCTAGAAGAGGATGCCCAGAGTATGACAATTGGCGGCCATACGGCGCGCCCGCCCATCCGTGGCCTGCCCACAGCGGAACATACCCATGTCTACTATTATTCACTCTTCCCAAATACTCTGCTCAGCCTGCACCCCGATTATGTCATGGTACACACCATGCGCCCGATCAGTCCCAGCCAGACCCATGTGACCTGCGAGTGGCTGTTTGAACCAGAAGTCATGGCACAACCAGAGTTTGATCCCAGTGATGCAATCGGATTCTGGGATATGACAAACCGCGAAGATTGGCATGCCTGCGAGATTTCACAGCAGGGCGTCCAATCGCGTGCCTATATCCCTGGGCCATATGCCCAATCCGAAGGCCTGCTCTGGACATTCGATCGCTACTATCGCGCGGCACTGGAAGCGGACTAGACTGTCTTTTAACGCAAAGGCGCAAAGACGCGAAGACACAAGTATCCAATCCTGCGTTCTTGCGCCCTTGCGTCTTCGCGTCTTTGCGTTTTAGTAGCCTGTTCCTTGTGCAGTCACTTACGTAGTTGCAAGCAGCGCTTCCAAATCGACCCTATGTATATGGGTATGGTTTACAATTCGAGTCAGCCACATACTCTTGGTATGAATTGGCCCATATGGCCCGGGTGCGCTCAGATCATCTGTAGCTTCAATCGCTCGCTGCGCGTGACCAAAGCTACTTGCCAGGCGACTAATCACTTTTTCCATGGCCAGCGCAGCATTCTTCTCGCGGCGTTGGATGTTCATTTGATCCACATCCATCCAACCCTTATCGTTCAGCGGTGCAGTTGGTTGAATTTCTCCTAGCACCATAAGCGCCAGCCCATAGTTAGCATCGGCCAGATGTGCAGCGATATCATGGGCATTCCAACCATCATCACGCACGACATTCCTCCATGTCTGCTGATCGTAGCGCGCAATCACACTCTCCAGTGCTACTCGTTCTTCCGCTAACGCCACCAGTAACGCCTCACGCGTTGTGTAATCAGGCATATGGTTCCTCCATTAAGAATGCACGCAGTTGCGCATTCACAATATCTGGGCGATCCTGTTGAACCCAATGTGAACACCCTGGAATCGAATGAACCCGTAGATTCGGCACAAATCGTTCGGTTCCTGGCACTAATTCTTTCCCCAAATAGGTATCTTCCTCACCCCATAACAGGAGTGTTGGCGCCTGAACACGCAGACCAGTGCCCTTGAAGATTCCACCACTATTGAATAACCCACGCCGATAATAATTAATTGCCGCGGTGAGCGCTCCTGGCCGCGCAATCGCCTGGGTGAAGAAGCGAATCTCATCATCCGAAATCTTGTTAGTATCACGAATCGCGCCGCGCAATGCATCCTTTAGAAAGCGGAAATCTGTGGCACGGATCAGCGCCTCTGGCAGCCATGGGATCTGGAAAAAGAGCATGTACCAGGATCGCCTAGCCTGCCGCAAGGTCATGCCATTCCTAGGGCTAAAACGCGCCAGATGGGGAGCATTCAACACAACCAAGCGCTCAACAAGCTCTGGCCGCGCAATCGCAATCGACCACGCAATCGCGCCACCCCAATCGTGCCCGACCACATGCGCACGCTCACGGCCCGTATGGCGAATAAGTGCCGCAATGTCATCGACTAACACATTCAGTTCATAGCCGCGCGCTGGCTTCTCGGTCTCATTATAGCCACGCATATCTGGCACAACAACGGTAAACTGCTCTGCCAATACTGGAATCTGGTGCCGCCACGCATACCAGCACTCTGGAAAGCCATGTAATAATACAGCGAGTTGATTCCCACTGCCAGCCTGCACATAATGCATGCGTATCCCGTTGATCTGTGCATAGTGATGCTGAAACGCTTCTGGTTGCAAGCAAGCCTCCTGATACGAAGAACTGCGGAACCGCAGAACCGCAGAACCGTGAGACTGAACAAGAGAACAAATGAACAAGAGAACAAGAACCAAGAGAACCAAGAGAACCAAGAACCAAGCCAGCCCTGAGCGCAGCTGAAGGGAACCAAGAACCAAGAACAAGAGAACAAGTGAACAAGAACCGCTGAGCCATACCCATTATCGTACGGGCGAACCTTGTGTTCGCCTGCTAAGAATAAGTGAACAAGGAAACCGAACGAGCGAATGGCCTACGGTTCAGCGCTGCGCATCCAATACAAGGCTCACTGGGTCGCTAACGCGGATTGTACCGGTTTGCACCACCGTTCCATAGACACCTGCGTTGTTCTTGTTCAGCCGGACGACAGTCTTAAGCACCTGTGCGTCTTGTCTGCCCGTGTCTGGGTCAAGGTTGATCATCATACATCGCACGTCGCGCATCGTCACGCGTATGGCTGGCCTTGGCTCGCTCTTACCAAACACCAGTGCCCCGCCAACCCACCCGTCATCGTGAAACGGCTCGCGGTCGTGAGTCTCAAGCACAATGTTGGCTCGGAAGCGCCTGAGATCGAGGTTCACTCCCGCCTCGCCAGCAATGCCAGCAATGGTCGCCAGGCTGATCACTGATACCGAGGCATCATCGAAGATCCCATGCTTGAGTTTCATCAATTCCACGCCGCTCCCTAACCGCTCGGCGATCTCACTCTGGAGCTCGGCACTATACAACTCAGAGTATGTTCCAGCGGGTGTGCGAACGTGCGTTGGCAGCGGCTCGCCGGTACGCTCATCGAGACCGAAAGGGTGGTACAGGAGGAGTTCAGGGAGGCGACTCGCCGTAAGCCACGGGAAGCCGCTCGTATCTCCCAAGCGTCGGAAGGCGAGGCGGCGATCACCATTCAAACCGTGCCATCCAAGATATGCAGACTCGGTGGCGGTACCAGCCATGGACTTGACGGGATACCGCAC
>JANLSE010000149.1:0-12121 GCA_031362265.1 Roseiflexaceae bacterium | reverse complement strand
AACCTCGGCCAATTGCTCGTGATTGCGGTGCAGATAGCCAAATACCGGTTCTAGCTTCACAACCGTTTCACCATCGACCGTCATGAGCATACGGAAGACACCATGTGTTGATGGGTGTTGTGGGCCAATATTAATTTGAAGCTCTTGGGTTGTTAACATAATAATTTACGAATCACCAAAATACTTGTCGCCCTGCCTGGGGAAATCCTTACGCATTGGGAAGCCCTCAAATTCATCCCACATATAGATGCGCCGTAGGTTTGGGTGACCGATAAAGATCACGCCAAACAGATCGAACGCCTCGCGCTCCTGGAAATCGGCTCCCGGCCACCAGGGTGTTAACGAGGCAATCTCAGGTTTGCCGCGCTCAAGACGCGTTTTTACTGTTATTGGCGCTCCGCCACTCACACGCACAAAGTGATAGATCAGCTCGATCAGTCCATCGCTCAAATAATCGGTTGCGGTGATATTGGTGAGCAGCGCATAACCAAGCGTATCGCGCACATAGCGCGCCGCCTCTGGGAGTCGTTCTGCACTCACAACAGCATCATGAGTCGCAAGCAAATTTGGTGCTGCTGCTTCGCCCTTTTTCACCGGCGCAACTGGCTCGCGCTCAGGAGTTGGAGTCGCTACTAGAATCCCAGGCAGATCCAGTGCCAAGCGTTGCCGTAGCAGCAGGCCTCCCGGCTCACCTGGATCGCCCGGCTCGCGGACTTCAGTCCGCCCCTGCTCATCCACGCTCTGCCTCCAAATCATCCATAAGCGGGAAGGTGCGTGCGATATTGGCATGCTCCAGAATACCATTGCGTTGTTCGCCATGCTCGGGTGAGTTGAATGGGCTGAGGAGTGGCAGCCCACCGACTGGATCGATCAGCTTGCCGTCGATCTCCAACCCTTGTTTACCAAAGCTCGGTACCGGAAAATCTTGGCTCTTGCGCTTTCCATACCAACGCACCTGGCCTAGCTTCTGATGATCGATCTGTGCCTGGAGAGTCATTAATGCGTGGAGTAGTGCTTCGGGCCGTGGTGGGCATCCTGGCACATACACATCCACTGGTATGAGTAAATCAACCCCCCGCAGCACATTATAGCCATCGCGAAATGGCCCACCCGATGTCGCGCATGCGCCCATTGAGATAACATAACGTGGTTCGGGCATTTGATTATACAGGCGTACCACCTGCGGCGCCATTTTCTTGGTTACGGTGCCAGCAACAATCATAAGGTCGGCCTGCCGCGGTGAGGCACGAAACATTTCGGCACCAAAACGGGCTAAATCAAAGCGCGCCAGCCCTGTTGCCATCATCTCGATCGCGCAGCATGCCAAACCAAACGAGAGCGGCCAAACCGAGGATCTACGCCCCCAATTATAGAATCGGGTGACATTGCTGAGGAAGATCCCTTGACGCTCAGCTTCAAGCTGGATATCACTATCATTATTGTTCATATCCACCGTAAAGCGCCCTTCTTCCAAGCATACGCTAGCCCGAAGCCAAGTATCCCAAGAAAGAATACGACTTCAATCAAGGCAAACATGCCAAGCTGATTGTACGCTACTGCCCATGGGTAGAGGAAGACCGCCTCAACATCGAACACAACAAATGCCAAAGCGTAAATGTAATACTGAACTTTGAATTGACCACGCATATCCCCGATCACCTCAAGACCACACTCATACGTCTCGCGTTTGATCGGCGTTGGGCGTGCAGGGCGTAGAAAGCGTGCCGCAACCAGTGGCAAGAGTGGAAAGGTTGCAGCGGCGATAACGAACAGCCCAATGAAGGCGTAGTTCGTAAGCACAACAGCACTCCTTTAGATACTAAACAGGATTTCTATTGAGAATTATATCACAGATGGGAGTAATGACGAGCTGCCCTTGAGGTGAAGCAATCAAACACAGGTTATAAATAGGCCACTCTGATGCTATCCGCGCACGAGTCGTAATTCGACTCTCCCAAATCGAATAATATCGCCCTCTTCGAGTACGGTTGAATTACGTACCTCAATGCCATTGACAAAGGTGCCATTCGTGCTACGTAGATCCTCGATCACCCAGGTATCATCACGCATTTCGAGGCGAGCATGTTGCTGTGAAAGAAATGTATCATTGATCGCGATCTCGCAACTTTCCATGCTGCGGCCGATCAGATTACTCGGGCCAAGCGCGAACGTCTTGCCAACTGCGATACCACTCTGACCAGATCGGAGTACGATCAAATGCCCATAGCGGCTCGCCTGTGGGCTGGCGCTCCCCTGGCCAATTGCCCGCAGTTCGTTCACAACCGCACGTAGCACTTGCCAGATGAAAAGATACAATAACCCAACTACCGCAACACGCAGTAGGAGAATCAGTATTTCAAGAGATGTGTTAGCAATATCGAACATGATCCAGGATGAAGGTCGAGGCATTGAATGATACAGAGCTTATCGCTTCGCCGGGGTACCAGGCCCAAAGGGCACCCCGGTCTGGCACCCGCTTCAATGCTTGGTGCTTCAACGCTCACTCCTTAAATGTTATTTCAAAACCGCCGAACGATAACACATCACCGCTACGTAGCGCCCGTTCGGTGATACGCTCATTATTGACAAATGTGCCATTGGTGGTGCCTAAATCCGCAACCCAGAAGCGCCGTGCACGGTAGCGCACTTGCGCGTGGTGGCGTGAAATCCGTGGATCCTCGAGAATAATATCATTATTCAATCCGCGACCAATTGTCATGAGTGTGCTTTCGAGCGGGATCGTCTGCGTTCCAGTTGCAGTTGCCAGTAATAAGCGCGCCTGTGCCTGGGTTTGCTGCTGCGGTTGTGCTTGGAAGATTTGTGTTTGGCTGTGTGCATCAGGCGGCGGCGCAGCTACTGTCTCAGCCTCGACAAGAATGCCACGGCGTGGTACGCCCGGATCCGCCGCTAGTGTGACATGTGGATGCTCAAGCATACTAAAGCCACGCTCCTGCGCCAGATCGGTGAGATATGTGGCCATCTCACGCTCTACATCCGTGCGAATGGCATTAAATGGTTGCATATCCTGCGGATGTAAGAATGCTCGATAAACATTTGGAACAATAATGCGGCGCACACTCACCTGCTGCTGCGCTTCCATAGCACGCTCAAGGCGCTTGGCAATTTCGGTAGGCTGAACTGCGCTGCGAAACAAACGCGCAACAGAACCCTCCACCATCTGTTCCATAAATGATTCGAAGCGTGCAAGCGCGGACATAATTGGTGGCTCTTTAATACAACGTCGGCAATCAATACGTGTCCATTCTACCATAGCTCATGAGAAAAGACGGACGTTCGATGAACGATGAAGGCATTGCTCATCGAACATCAAACATCCGTCTTGTTCCAGCGAACTATGCTGGACAACTAGTCGTTCAGCAACCCACCTAAGATACTTGAAGCCGCATTGCCACCACTGGAATGCCCACCTGTCATCATATAGGGTGCAATCGCCTTGGCTAGGTTCATGGTTGGCATTGTCTGCAGCCAGACACGCCCCGGTCCACGTAAGGTTGTCAGAAACAAGCCTTCGCCACCAAACAGGACATTCTTAAAACCGCGCAGCATCTCAATATCCAGATCAACCGTTGGTTCATACATTGCGACATGACCAGTATCGACCTTGAGTACCTGGCCCTGATCAAGGGTATACTCCATGATTTCGCCATCAAGGCAGACAAACGCGACACCCGGCCCGGTCAGCTTCTGCATGATGAAGCCCTCACCACCAAAGAACCCGGCACCAAGTTTCTTGCGGAAGTGGATCTCCATTCCGATCGTTTTTTCTGCGCACAAAAAAGCCTGTTTCTGGACGATCATCGTTTGCCCCTCATTGAGTGGCACTGGGACGATCTTCCCCGGAAAATCCGAGGCAAATGCAACAATTCCTTTACCGCCCTGGCTGGTAAACTCGTTCAAGAATAGGGATTCGCCGGTGATCGCCCGTTTGAAGATGCCACCTAAACCGCCGCCACGTGTATTGGTATTCATCAGAATATTGCCGCTCATCCACGACATACCGCCACCCTCAGAATAGACGGTTTCGCCTGGATCGAGCTCAAGAATGACAGCTTGCATCGTTGTGCCGATGATCTTGTATTCCATGCCAGTTGTTCCGCGCCCATAGGCTGCAACATTTGGATCGGGAAGGTCAAGTCGTTGGCTTGGCTGGCTGCTATGGTCACTCATTGTTGTGCTCTCCTGTTTGAATAGCTATTATCTACGTTACCTAATACGCGCACTATTCATGGAAAGTTTCAGCTGTTACCTTTCTGGAGTGTCGCTAGGAATTCCGAATTGAGCCTTGTCTTCGACATACGTGTTAGCACAAGCTCGGTACCTTCGTTCTCGCCAAGCATACTGACCATGCGGCGTAGCGTCCATACCTGGCGCAAGGCTTCGGGATTAAGCAAGAGTTCCTCACGGCGCGTGCCCGAACGGGTAATATCAATTGCCGGGAAGATTCTCTTTTCTGCCATCTTGCGATCGAGGTGGAGCTCCATATTGCCAGTACCCTTGAATTCCTCATAGATCACATCGTCCATGCGGCTACCGGTATCGACAAGGCATGTCGCAATGACAGTCAGCGACCCACCATCTTCAATATTGCGTGCTGCGCCAAAGAAGCGTTTGGGTGGATACAGAGCCACAGGGTCAATACCACCAGAGAGTGTACGCCCGGATGGTGGCATATCGAGGTTGTAGGCACGCGCAAGGCGGGTGATTGAGTCCATCAGAATGACAACATCCTGGCCTCCCTCGACAAGCCGTTTCGCGCGCTCAAGGGCCATCTCAGCGACCTTGGTATGATCCTCGACTGGCTCATCGAAGGTAGAAGAAATAACCTCACCCTTCACCGAGCGCCGCATATCGGTAACTTCCTCAGGGCGCTCACCAATCAGGAGCACCATCAGATGTACATCCTGATAATTTGCCGTGATGCCATTTGCGATTGCCTTGAGCAAAAGCGTTTTACCTGCTTTTGGTGGTGAAACAATCAGCCCACGTTGCCCGCGGCCAATTGGCGCAACTAAATCGACAACTCGCGTTGAGAGGATGTGCGACTCGGTTTCTAATTTAATCTGCTCATTTGGGAAGATTGGAGTCAGTTGATCGAAACTTGGCCGCTTACGCGCTGTCTCGGGATCCATTTCATTGATCATCTCGACGCGCAGTAACGAATTGTAGCGCTCGCTCTCTTTTGGTGGCCGTACCTGCCCCCAGATGCGATCGCCTGTACGCAGACCAAAACGCCGAATCTGTGATTGTGAAACATACACATCATCGGCACCGGGTAACATGCGCATGCCACGCAAGAACCCGAAACCATCTGAGACGATATCGAGAACACCATCACTAAGCTGATGCCCCTGCTCTTCCGTCTGGGCCTGAAGGAGCTTGAAGATTAAATCTTGCTTCTTGAGCCCGCTGGTGCTTGGCAGATCCAGCTTCTTTGCTAGTTCACGCAGTTCATTCAGATTCTTCGACTCGAGATCTGCTACCGAGATCGGGATTGATGAAGAACGCTCGCTGCGTGGCTCGCTATACTCAATGGTGGCGACATCGGATGGGGCGCTAGAAGCGCCAGTTGGAATGGCCATAGGGCCGTTACTGGTGGAATTGTTAACCTTGGATCGAATGCGCGGCACACAACTCTCCTTACCGAACCCAATACTACAAGGCTTGGGAGCGGCGTTGAGCTAATAGGGCGAATACCCCATTCATACGGATACAACGACCGGAGACAGATGTCGGGCGGTACCAACATATATCGAAACACCACCAAACGAATTTAGGTAGTGACAGTACCACTGCGTTTTACTTGTATATAGCTGCGAGTGGGTGGATAACGTTTCATTTGGGGCTGATCTAGCAGTGCCACACAGGTATGAGTACATGTCCGTGATGAACGGGCATCACAACTAAATACATGGGAGACAATGTGCAAAGATTCGGGGTAAATTGCTGATGAGTGTGATTACGGTACAAATATGTTCCTTGGATCACGATCTCATCATACCATACTTGTCAAGTGTTTTTGAAACCATGCGCACGGGTGGGCTGGTGGGCCGCCCAGGATTCGAACCTGGAACCAAGTCGTTATGAGCGACGTGCTCTGCCATTGAGCTAGCGGCCCGTGAAGGAGATACTAATATCGTACCACGCCGATCGCCTAGACGCAAGTCCATGCTACAATAGTAGGCTCTCAACCCATTGAAATGATGTGAGATTGAATAGGGTGCTATGAGTCCGTTTGATGCAATTGTGCAGCTCTTGGGAGTGGTGCTCCTGGTCTTGCTAAATGCGTTTTTTGTTGCTGCTGAGTTTGCGCTGGTTGGTGCACGCCGTGCACGGCTTGATCAACTGGCGTTAGCTGGAGATACAGCAGCAGCCCTTGGTCGGCGTTTACAGGATCAACTTGATCGCTCGATTGCCGCTGCACAACTTGGTATCACACTGGCGAGTTTGGCGCTTGGCTGGGTTGGTGAGCAGACGATTGCTGGATTGGTTGAGCCGCCAATCGAACAACTTCTTGGCCAATTACTTAATCGTGTTGGTGTCGCTGAACAGATTGCCAGTGCAATCAGCACTGCGATTGGTATTGGAGTGGCCTTCTTTATTATTACCACGCTCCATATTGTGTTTGGTGAACAGGCCCCCAAAGTATACGCCATTTATCAGCCCGAACAGGTTGTTCGGCTGATTGCTCAGCCTTTGTACCTGTTCGACCGTGTGTTTGCTCCGATTATTCGCTTTTTAGATGGTGCAACTGCGCTGGTATTGCGTTTAGGTGGCATTCGCAATGCCTCTGGCGGCCATGCACGCGTACACTCGCCAGAAGAGCTACGCCTGCTTGTCGAGGAGAGTGGTGAGGCAGGCGTATTGGATGAACAATCCCAGGAGATGCTGATTAATGTCTTCTCGTTTGGTGAACGGCCAGCCTATCAGGCAATGGTGCCACGCACAGAGGTTGTGACGATCGAAAACGATGAGACTATTCAGGTTTTCCTGGATCGCTTTGCGCGCTCAGGGCATACGCGCTTCCCGGTGCTTGGCCCGGCTGGGGTGGATGATGTGCAAGGGATTATTTCTGCGAAGGATATATTACTGGCACTTCGATCTAGCGAAGTTGATATGGATGCGCCGATCGCTGCCTATGTACGGCCAGCCTACTTTACCCCCGAGGCCAAACATATTGGTGATCTCCTACGCGAAATGCGCGATCAACACCAGCGTATGGCGATCCTGATCGATGAATATGGTGGTATGGCTGGCGTCGTTACACTCGAAGATTTGATTGAAGTGATCATTGGGGATATCGACGATAACCAGCAAGATCCTGATCTGGTACCACAACAAATCGACGACCGGACAACCGTGGTCGAAGGCCAAATGCGAGTTGAAGATGCCAATGAGGAGTTAGGTTTACATCTGCCAAGTGGGGATTACGAAACCCTGGCTGGCTTTATTCTCGCCAAAGTTGGGCGGCTCCCAAACCAGGGCGATGTAATCACCCACGATGGTGTGCGCCTCATGATTGCCGAAATGCAAGGGCCACGTATTAAGCGAGTCGAAGTCACTCGGATGTAGCCTAACCCGTTGACTTGGCTTATTGAGAGGCGCAAATCTGGCTCTCACCACGTTCTCACGCCATTTGTACTCGGCGCATGCTATACTGCCAAAAAGGAACATAACCCCACAGGAGCGGTAAGCGTGACACTACGAACGCGACTAACTCTTTCGTATGTTGGCTTCTTCGCGATTGCTCTGCTCGCACTCGATCTTGGCATTTATGCGTATGTACGCCAATCGCTCATCGAGAGTATCGATAGTGAGCTCCAGCTCGGAGTTCAACTACTTCAGCAGGATTTTGCTAAAAACAACTCTGGCGCGCTTTCTCATGTTGAAGGCCAACGCCTGATGGTTGCGCTCACCCAACCAAATGTTGTTAATTTCGAGAGCACAAATCTCCTGGTTCAGATCCATAATCGCGATAAGACCCTGATTGCGCGTTCACCCAATTTGCCAGTTGATTTACCACTCGATGATGCTGCCCTAGAACGAGCCAAGGTTGGCCAGAATAGCTTTGGTAACCTGAAGAGTAGTAACATTAGTCTGCGTGTGCTGGTCTCACCATTAGTTATCCAAGATCAGAGCGATGGGAAACTCTTCACGGTTGGTGTGATCTTGGTTGGCCAGCGTATCGAAGAGACAGAGCGCGCACTCACCCTCCTCGCCTATACCTTGATTGGCGGAGGTATTGTTGTACTACTGGCAGTTGCTCGTGGTGGCGCATGGTTGACTCGCGCAGCATTCCGGCCAATTGATGAGATTGTGCGTACATCGCAAAGCATCGTTTCGGCCACAGATCTCCAGAGCCGTGTACCAGTTCCAGCTGCTCAGGATGAATTGCAACGCCTGACAGTTACGATTAATGATTTGTTGGCTCGTCTGGAAGCACTTTTCGAGAATCAGCGGCGTTTTATGGCGGATGTCTCACATGAGTTACGTACACCATTAGCTGCAATGCAGGGCAACCTTGAGGTGTTGGAGCGTGGTGCTGCCCGTGATCCCGAATTGCTCCACGAATCGCTGACCGATATGCGGCGTGAGGTCGGGCGGCTGATTCGTATGACCAACGACCTTCTGCTGCTGGGCCAAAGTGAGACAGGTATCCAATTACGCCGCGAGCCAGTGGAAATCGATACATTACTACTGGAAGTGTTGCGTGAATTGCGCCCGTTGGCAGGTGGTGTCAGATTGCGCCTTGGGGCAGAAGATCAAGCCCTGGTGCTTGGCGATCGGGATCGCCTCAAACAGGCATTACTCAATTTAGGTGTGAATGCCTTGCAGCATACCCAACCAGAGGGAACCGTGACGCTGAGCCTGGAACTGCAGGATACACGTGTTGCGATTGCAGTTGCCGATACTGGTGCTGGAATCGCTCCAGAGCTGTTGCCCCATGTGTTTCAACGTTTCTTTCGTGCTGATCCCTCGCGCAATCGTAATCGCGGAGGTGCAGGTTTGGGCCTCTCGATCGTCAAGTGGATCGCCGAAGCGCATGGTGGTGAAGCCCATGCGGAGAGCACGCTGGGCGTTGGAAGTACGTTCACTTTATTATTGCCACTCTACGAACAGGCTCTCCCACTACCACAAATACCAGTAGCCGAAGCTGCGCACAGCATCTAGCGCGAATATGTACGGCGCTATGCATCTCTATGCCTAACTCCTACTCTGGTGTTATAATAGTGGTACGATGATGTATGTAAATTGACCTCACCGCAGTTGATCGAGTAAGATCATGCGCCTCCTGACCGTCAGCGACGAAGTTGTCCCGGTTGTGTATAGTCTGGGAGTGCGCGATCGCTTTAGCGATATCGCATGTATCCTAGGCTGTGGTGATCTCCCATACTATTACCTAGAATTTTTGGTAACGACACTCGCGGTACCCTGCTTTTATGTCTTTGGGAATCACGATGGCCCAGAACAGACGGAGCATGGTGAGGAGATCAAAGAGCCACGCGGCTGTACCTCACTAGAGGGCCGTACCACCCGTTATGGAGGCTTGATTCTAGCAGGGTTGGGGGGGAGCTTACGCTATAATAATAGCCCAGGGGCACAGTATACCGAATTCGAGATGATGACCCGCCTTTGGCGTTTGGCACCACGTTTGATACTCAATCATCTGCGCTATGGGCGTTTTGTTGATGTTCTACTAACCCATTCGCCGCCGTTTGGAATCCATAATGGTCCAGATCGACCACACCGTGGATTCCGAACCTTTTTGCAGGCTATGAATCTATTCACACCACGCTACCTTATCCATGGGCATATCCATCTCTCATATGGATTCAGCCCGACCAATGAATCCCACTACCGCAGCACTCACATCATTAATACTGCTGGATATCGGGTTCTGGAATTGGGATAATACGATGAGTAATTTGACTCGCCAAATGGCTAACCAGCGCTTCGAGGATGCGCACCGCCAGGCACTTATTGCGGCTATCCTCGACACCATTCGGCGCACTCCAAATGATATGCTGCCATTTGAAGAGGTGCGCATGCGGCTGAATGTCCGCGGGCAACGCTATCTGGGTGCACAGGTTGTTACAGTCGACCATATTGTTGGTAGCGAAGGGCGTTATGGTGATTTCGACCGGCGGTTTCTACCGCGCTCACGCACCCTGAAACAACGTTGGGCGAGCATTACACGTGCCATGCTCGATGATACTGCCCTTCCGCCTGTTGAGCTCTATAAGATTGGGGATATATATTTCGTGCGCGATGGTAATCATCGCGTTTCGGCAGCCCGTAACCAGGGCCAGGAATTTATTGATGCAATCGTGACCGAGCTTATTACGGATGTCCCACTTGATCCATCAATATCAGTACGCGATCTCCTGCTCAAAGAAGAATACAGTGATTTCTTGGAGTGGACAAATCTGCATGAGTTACGGCCCGATGAACGAATTGAATTCAGCGAGCCGGGCGGTTACCTCGAATTGGTGCGGCATATCAACACCCATCGCTACTATCTTGATCAACAGCGCGAACAGCCGATAACGCGTGATGAGGCGATCATGAGCTGGTACGATACGGTCTACATGCCAGCACTTCAGGCGATTCGCTCGAATAAGCTGCTGGATCACTTTCCTGGTCGTACAGAGGCCGATCTCTATCGTTGGATCATGGATCACCGTTGGTATATGTTGGAACAAAGCGGGACAGATCCAGGTCCGGAGGAGGCCGCAATCGATTACCTGCGCCGTTTTGGGCATACTGAGTTTGAGGTCTTTTTGCACGATATGATCGATCATCTGGGTTTACGCTAAACAAATATTTGCTCGCTCCTGGAGGTTTGCCGCTACCTTCGCTGGCTCAGATTCGCCAAGCAGGAGTGCTGGTAACAATGCCTCGCCTGCCTCCCAAACACAGCGTTGCGCTAGGCTTGGAGTAATCCCAGTTGCGTGCGGCGCGCTTATCGCTGCTGCCGCCAGGGCAGGGTCGTTCTGAACTGCCGCGCTCGCCAGCATGGTTGATAAGGCAGGTAGGTATCCAAGTTCACGCGCAATACGCTCTTGGCCCTGCGGTTGGCTAAGGATCGCTGCCAATTTCTGGGCATTCGCCAATTGCTCGCCGCGTAACTGTGCACCATACATCAGGTAGACACCCTCAAGCGGGCCGATTGCCGGGCGACCACTAGCGGACACAATTGGTAGTGGTGCATAGCCAAGTTCCAGTGTTTCGCTATAGGCGCGATACATGCGTAATGACCACTCACCATCGATTGCGAAGGCTGCTTTTCCATCGCGAAATAATCGCGCGCCTTCTGCATATGTCGAAGGCGGCGGTGGGCCAGTTCGACGCAGATTTTTTAGAAGATCCAACGCGCTAATCAGTTCAGGTGTGTCGAGCATCGGCGAACCATCACTGGCAAGGCTCGATCCCCCAAAACCATGGAGCCATGCCTCTAACCAGCGCATCTCAACCCATCCTGCAACTAACCCAGTTCGTCCTCCACCATTGAAGCGGCGCGCTTCGCTTAACAATTCATCGGTGGTATTTGGTGCGGCTTGAACGATCTTGCGATTATAGAGCAACAGCAAGAACCCGCGCGCCGCAATTGGGGTTCCCCAACGCGCTCCATCGGCAGTTGCTCCACTGATTGTAGCAGGCAGGAGATTTGCCGTTGGTAGCTGATCGGTTGCTGATTGGAGCATACCAGCACGATGCAGAATGAATAGATCGTCCGCACCTCCCCAGATGATATCTGGTGGGTCAAGCCCAGCGATCGACCCAGCCACCAGATCGGCGCTCAGTGCATCTGGCGTTTTTGCTACCACTAAGAGATCAATCCCACTCATGCGGCCTGTTTCTTCGAGGAAGTGAACAAGCTGTTCGCGCTGCGACTCGACGCCAACTGCCCAAAGAATCAGCCGCTGTGGTGTTGGTATCGGGCTAGGTTGGTTGGTTGGCGTAGGATTGCTGGTCTGTGTGGCACTTGCCGTTGGGCTTGGTATTGGGCTAGCTGGAGCCACAACGGTTTGCACCAGGGCTTGTGGCGTTGTGGTTGAGATCACTGGTGGTGCAGCACATGCAACAAGCACTACTAGAGTAA
>JANLSE010000139.1:0-6243 GCA_031362265.1 Roseiflexaceae bacterium | reverse complement strand
ATTAGTACTGGCAACATGCAGATCGCTATTCATAGCACGCGAGTAGGTTGCACCACTCTGATATGTCCATGTGCCCGAAATGTATTGAACCGCTAGACTATCGTTATTGTAAAATCCAGCCGTCGCCACCGTCTGAGCATGCGCCACCGAAGCAGGTTGTAACAGATACCCCAAGAATGCGATTGCCGCCATGAAGACGTGTACACCACGCATACCGTTCCCCTTTCAGGACACAAACAACAAAAACACGAAGGGAAAACCCTTCGCGTATACCACATATGACTTCACAACACACAGTAACCAGAGGCCAATGAGTGCAGCAACTATTAGTTTGGTTATGTCAATTTCGGGGGGGTAAATCGCATAAGAATGCATTCCTTCAATGACTGCCATCAAAGCATTATATTGCGGTTTCCGAATGTGCATAGTGTAGCACAGTATCTTGGGCATGTCGATCATCAGATGTTGTGCATATTCAGTGAGTATCGTGGATAAATAGTGTTCGAAATAGCTTATTATACGAACAATATATACTATACACTGTCTGTTTCATCTGTTTGGAACAATCCCAACTGAAAGCCACTGTTATCGTACTATAGAGCAATCCTAACCCATTTGTAAACAGTTGAGGTCGCTCTGGTGCCTCAGCATATGGTTCTTGGTTCTTGGTTCTGGCAGCCCTGCGATAGCTTTCCTTTAGTTGTATTCCCATCAGGCAACCCTAAATGCAACATACCAGACACATACTGGTGGTATGATTACGTCACACCGTCTGACACACTCCTACGCATTGGAGATTTCCATGACAGCATCGCTACTGATTGATGTACACGACTCGCTGCTTGTGGTGATCGACGTCCAGACATATTTTCTCGCGAAGCTGCCCACTGCCAAGCGTGAGGCAATCTGTCAGCGTATCTGCTGGCTGATCAAGGTGGCGCAGCGCCTCAATATGCCAATCGTTGCCACCGCTGAGGATCTCCTGCGCGACCCGCTTGACTCGCAGATCGCAGCGGCACTGCCACCCAATACAATCGTACATAACAAGCTTGTGTTTGGCCTGGCTAGACAGTCCGATATTCTTGCTGCCGTTGAGCAAACCCTGCGCCGCACAGCTATTCTTGTTGGGCTAGAAACCGATGTCTGTGTTGCTCAATCTGCACTTGGCCTGATCGATCTCGGCTACCGGGTTGCGGTAATCGCCGATGCCACCGCCGCGCCTGGCACAGCCCACAACTACGGCCTGGAGCGTATTCGCAATGCGGGCGGCCTAATTCTCAGTGTGAAAGGGTTGTACTACGAATGGATGCGCACCGTCGCGCATATGCACCAATTTGAAGAGGCCAATCCCGAGCTTGGCGCGCCAACTGGAATCATTATGTGAGATTCCAGTTGGTTCTCCAAGGCGTAGTGTATTTTACTCGAAACATAAAACGCAAAGACGCAAAGACGCAAAGACGCAAAGACGCAAAGACGCAAGATTCATATTCTTATCGCTGTGCAACACACGGCACAACATGCCAGCTCTTGATTCTCAGCAGGCGAACACAAGGTTCGCCCGTACGATGCTGGCAGAAGCATGGGCACGGATAAGCCAACCTCATGTTGTTCTGGTTCTTGGTTCTTGGTTCTTGGTTCTTGGTTCTGCGGTTCTGCGGTTCTGCGGTTCATTATAGTGTTACTAGGGAGAACAGCCATGCTTGAAAATCCCCACAATTGGGCCGGTAACTACACCTACACTGCCACACGCCTGCACCAGCCAACCTCAGTTGAGCAGATTCAGGAATTGGTGACGCGCTGTACCAAACTACGGGTGGTTGGCTCAAGACATTCATTTAATGCGATTGCCGATTCGACTGAGGACATGATCTCGCTTGCGAACATGCCACGTATAATCGAAATCGACCATGAGCACAGCACGGTTAGCGTTGATGGTGGCATCACTTATGGGCAACTCTGCCCGCTTCTCGATCAGGCCGGTTACGCGATCCACAATCTGGCATCACTACCACATATCTCGGTTGCTGGCGCCTGTGCAACCGGTACCCATGGCTCGGGCGATCACAATGGCAATCTGGCAACCGCCATTACCGCAATTGAATTTGTTCGCGCCAATGGTGAACTTGTTACTATCTCGCGTGTGCAGGATGGCGATCTCCTGAATGCTCTGGCTGTTGGGCTTGGGGCGTTTGGGGTGATAACAAAACTCACCCTGGCAATTGAGCCAACATTCGCAGTGCAGCAGGAGGTGTATGAAAAACTGCCGGTAGCCCAATTGGAAGCACACTTCGATAGTATCACATCCAGCGCATATAGCGTTAGTCTGTTCACCGATTGGCAAAACGACACGGTCAATCAGGTCTGGCTGAAGCGCAAACTGGCCGATGGTGCCGCGCGCGAAGTGGAGCCTGCCTTCTTTGGAGCGACACTAGCGCCAACTGATCGCCACCCAATCGTCGAGCTCTCTGCTGATCCCTGTACGCGCCAAATGGGTATCCCTGGCACATGGTACGAGCGCCTGCCGCATTTCCGCATCGATCAGACACCCAGTGCCGGCGAGGAGTTACAGAGCGAGTATTTTGTGCCACGCCAGCATGGGCTTGCGGCGCTGCAGGCAGTTGCTCAGCTACGTGAGCAGATCGCAGCACAACTTATGATCTCGGAAATACGCACAGTAGCCGCCGACGAGCTGTGGATGAGCCAGAGCTACTTGCGCGATAGTATTGGCATTCACTTCACCTGGAAACGCAACTGGCCAGCCGTACAGCAGGTGCTTCCACAGATCGAGGCGAAACTTGCCGCATTCGAGGTTCGCCCACACTGGGGCAAATTGTTTACGCTGGCACCAGAGCTTGTACAAGCGCGTTACCCAAAACGAACTGCCTTCCGCGATCTAGTGCAGAGCTATGATCCACAGGGAGTATTCCGCAATTCATTTCTGGATACCTACCTGTTTGGCACTGGATAGTCAATACCTTGCGATGCAATAAAGACGCAAAGGGGAATAGGTATCCTTTTGCGTCTTTATGCTACGTAATCCTAGGATCAGCCCGATATTACTGAGGTGGACACCTCTCGCACCGGCTTGGCATCCGGCAACCAGAAGCGTGTCAGCGCAAACGAGCGGCTAAAGCCTTTGAGCGATCGTTCAAAATGTTCGGGATCGAGTTGCTCGCGCTCGACCACCTCTTGTACCCCTGGATCAGATAAGACGTCGTCGGTCATCACCAAATCACCGCCAACACTCTCGCTCTGCACCCGCGCGGCAATATTAACTGTCGAGCCGAAATAATCGAGCAGATCATTGGCATTGACCGCAATACACGGCCCACGATGCACACCCAGCTTAACCTTGAGTGCCGGGTTACTGCGGGCAATTGCGCCACCCGCAAATTCACGTTGGATACGAATCGCCGCTTCGACAGCATCCTCGGCAGAGCGAAAAACTGCCATGACCGCATCGCCAATTGTTTTGACAAGTGCGCCATTTTGCTGAGCAATAATCGAACGCATCACATCAAAATGGTCACGAACTCGCGCATAGGCAGGCGAATCACCGATCATATCGTAGATTTGGGTAGAATCCTTCAAATCGCTAAACAGAAATGTGAGATTACGAATCGCAATACCCAACCCTGGCGCCAGTACCTCGGCTGAGAACAACTGGCGAAATTCATCGAGGGCCGTTACCAGTGATGCGCTTGCAACCTGTAGATTCCAGGCACTCTGCTCCAATACAATAAGAACACGCTGATTGGTACGGTTACGTAACGCCAGTTCGACCTGACCAGGGGCCAATGAGCCACTTGGCATTACGATCCCATCTTGGTCAAGGAAGATCTCAAGGGCACGTAACTCTAGTGCCGAGTTTACTTCGAGTAACGCCCGATTACCAAGCTGGCGGCTACGCAATCGATAGCCACCCTCTTCCATCCGCAGGCTTAGATTGCGGGTGCTGTTTGGTTCAACCCACAACTGGCTAAGAATATGGCGTGTCGTTGCAGGCCCACCAACACAGAAAATTGAATCATCGGCAACCCGTATACCTGCACTGACACTAAAACGCAGCTCAACTGATTCCTCAAAATCAACATCATAACGAATCTGGCAGGATGGACAGTGCATCTCATTTGTCACATCCACAAGCCGATTCAGGCGTGCACTTGCGCCACGACAATTCGGGCAGATAATATCCCATTCCAGATCTAGTAAGCCATCGCGGGTTGCATACAAACACATCCTGAGTACATCCAAGCGCGACTCGCCCCAGCGATCTGCCAATACAAATGGGCGCATCTTAATCACATCGGGATCGTCGGCGCTCGCCAAGTGTTGTGTGAGTTTCTCGATCAGCGCGGGGCGCACCCCATTTTGGCGTAACCGCTGGGCCGCAGTTTCCATGCGGTTGCGATTATAGGAAGGCACATGCAAGGGTGGCGGTGGGATGTAGGTAGTGGTAGCGGCGGCGACTTCACCCAACTTACGGTAGACACGCCGCATATCCCCAAGAAACTTCTGCTCTATAAACACACGTGCTGGCACACCACCAAGCACATTGCGTGCTGTCTGTTCAACAAATACCTCAATACGGGTGCGGTTAGGTGAGATCGGCGTAAGCACCGTGCGCGTCAGCAAATGATCCACAGGGAATGGCGCTTCGAACACCCGCAGAACCTCGAACCACTGCTCGAAGACCCACTCAAATGGATGCTCATTCCAACTCACTGGAATTCCTACAAAGCGGCCATTAATCAGGCGCGACATGTCGGGGTTTGGAGTCGACTGATTCGAATCGGGTAGGCCAAGCATACGATTGGTACGATCGGTATCAGAAAGCAGTGGCCAGAGCCGCTCAACCGATGAATCAAGCTCGATAACCATGCTATATTTGAACGGAACGCTTGACATCGCCAGCTCCTCACCATTCGATAGTTACTCTCTTTACTATACGTAACTTTGCTAGTAGCTAGCTCACCTAATTATTACAGCTTGTGGATCAATTGATTGAGGCTACGAGGTTGCATCGCACTTACACAAATTTCATTGGTTCAGCAGGGCCAAGCACTTCTAATGGTACTGTTGCCTCTTGGAGCAGCGCCGCAGATACATACATCTCACCAAGGTGTTTGGTACTCACAATGCGTGCTGCCCGCACTGGCACCTCTAGCGGCACACCACAAACAATCCGCCCGATCTGCACCGCCAGCTCATCAGTAGGCCCAACAATCGGCATCCTTGCACGGCCAGGGCCAAGAACCCCAGCGGTGAGGCTGTTTGTCCAGGTTGCAATCCAATCAACATCGCCTGCCAGCCGCGCGGAGACCACATCTGCCAGGCCAATCCCCGAGGCATTGCCATGCGACCCTGGCGTAAGCGCAAGCGCCACAATACACTTCGCTAATGGATTCATCGGCTCAACGACACCAGGGATATGCATGCGTCCAATCACGCCGGTGTCCATCCCGGTTCCACTAACATCTTTGCCGATCTCATCAACAATCAGCAGATCGATCTCACGAAATGGCAAGGTCGGGCGCAACACACGTGCTTGATCTAGCAAGGCTATTTCACCAGCAGCACCGATCTCCTCGGGTGGTAACCCAACCAAGGCAGCAACATCCTCGTGTGGGTTCTCTAATATCGCAATCCCACCCAGGATTGGGCGTTTAGCAACCATGATGCGTGTCGCTAGTGGGATGCGATCACGTAAGCCATTTGGCCCCGCGCTATGCATTGCGATCGCACCAGTTCGCTTACCCAAACCGACCGCTGCAATTTTCGCGAGGCCGCTTTCGATTGCGCCTTGGAAATCGGTATGTGGCTTAACTCGATTGATCAGCAGAATGCCATCAGCCTCGGCGGCATAGCGATCCATCACAACTGGCGTACCATCAGCTAACTCACCAAGCTGAACCGTCTCCATGGTCGCGAGGATGGATGCGCGCACAAAATCCTCTGTCACCCCTAAATCGGCCAGAACTGCCAACTGCCCTTCGGGTGTCGCCCCACCATGGCTGCCCATTGCAGGAATCACAAATGGATCCAACCCACGCGCACGCAATGCCGCAACGCTGGCAGCCACAACCTCCGCGATACGGGCAATCCCACGACTCCCGGCTGTAACTGCGACGCGCGCACCACGCGGCAATTGGGCTACAAGTGGCAGCTTTGCCAATTCACGCTCCACGGCCGCACGCAAATCCACCTCGCGTTGTGCCGATAGCGCCTGCCGTACTGGGATCA
>JANLSE010000128.1:0-5577 GCA_031362265.1 Roseiflexaceae bacterium | reverse complement strand
ATCAGTGCGAGATCAGTGCGGGTGTATGCGATACGCCCGGACACGATGACTATCAGTGCGAGATCTGTGCGGGCGTATGCGATACGCCCGGACACGATGACTATCAGCGCGATCATGGTGGTCAGTGCGAGATCAGTGCGGGCGTATGCGATACGCCCGGACACGATGACTATCAGTGCGAACAGTGCGATCAGCGTGTAAGGGCGTATCGCATACGCCTCATCGCATAGCATCGCCCCAACGAGGAATCGACGATAACCAACGACAACCAGCGCATTGGTGCCCGTTGGTACACGCCGGTAACCCCACTACTCCAACCCCATCCGCGCCTGCACCAGCTTGGCCTCCGCCGTATCATTGACCAGCGGGGTGCTCAGTATCTCCACCACATGCTCATCACCAGCACCCAATTCGCCACGAAAGGCCTTGTGTAGCAGCGTCTGGAAGAGGTGCTCGGCCTGGCGCAGCGCTTCGCGTTGTTGGAAAAGGAGACGTGAGTGCTTCCCTGCCAACTTTGTATATTGTTGCTGGATATCCTTATCAGGTATCACAACGGGAAATTCTCTGAGCAATGTGGGACTAATATTGGATTGACCAACGGCCTTCTTGCAACGTTTCTGAAACATTTGCTTGTAATATGGGGTATTCAGCAGAGCCACAAAAACTCAGGCATAACCTGATCACAAAGCTTTAGGCGCACTAGATAAGATGCTAAAACTGCATCTAACTCTAATTGCCAGTAAGCTGTTTTGCCAACTAATTCAGTTGAGTTGGTGCGATTAAAGATAATGTCACCGCGATCCGTATGTTGGTGGCCATGCCGCCAAAGTGGCCGATTACGCCGAGGCGATTGCGCGCGAGCTGGGGCTGGAACCAGCCGAATGCAAGCGGGTGCGTCAGGCGGGTTATCTTCACGATATCGGCAAAATCGCGATCCCCGAACGGATTCTGTACAAGTCCAGTCGGCTTACAGCGGAGGAATACGACATCATCAAAACCCATGCAACCCTTGGCGCAGAGCTGCTAGAACGTTCGGATGGCTTGCGGCCACTGGCGCGGTTGGTGCGCCATCATCACGAACGCTGGGATGGGGCCGGCTATCCAAATGGGTTACAGGGCGCGGAAATACCCCTCGAGTCACGGATTTTGAATCTGTGCGATTCGGTTGAGGCAATGGCCTCGGATCGCCCGTACCATTGTGGGCAAACGGCGGTGGAGGTGCTGACGGAGGTGGCGCGGTGTGCGGGAACACAATTTGATCCAGCCGTAGTGGCGGCATTTCAACAAGTGGTGGCACGAGAAGGGATGGCCTACATTGTCAACTCTGCCCCAGCAATTCCAAATATGAACCGGATCAGGTGGAATCTGGAGGGAGCAACAATTCGAGTTGGGGCATCATAACGGTGTGGAGGTGCTCCCAATGAGCGAAGCAGAGATAGTGCGTCAGGGTTTGTTTATCGTTGAAAAAGGCTTGGCGCGCAACCAAATGCGCTCGAATTACCCGATATAGTGTGCACATCAGGCGTACCATAGTATGGAACAGACGCGGCAAGATAACGTTCTGTCCATAGCCAAAGTTATGTCGAAATGATAGCCGCCATTTTGTAGCAAAGCGCACATCCATTGCGCCCCGGTGGGGCGTGTAGCGGGCCGCCATGGCGTACTGAATGGGCTCAACCATGCTGCCTGCCGCTGTAGGATATTGTTCCCTTCATTATGCGAGCACGCAATCTGTTTCGCCACTGTGTCATTTTTGGAATTGCTGCTGAATGTCTTACACTTGCCATGAGGCAGCTAGACGGGGTACACTAGTATCATGGCGCATCGCGCATTACCCTTACAATTCAGAATCCTTAATCCTCAGGACGAAATGCGGTTACTGATCGGTGAAACACACATACAGACGAAAAGCGGTGCCCGTATACTAGTCGAAGGTACTATTGTTCGTGAAGTTCGCGCAGGCTCGCTCTATATGATGAGCGTCATTTTCTGCACGGTTATTGAGCAACGGAAGCTATATCAAGTTTACGATGGGCATGCAGCGCACTACCAAACGATGATTGAAGCACTTGAGGCAGGGGCTGTGTTGCAAGATGTGGATGGAAGCATTCGAGCATGCAATGGCAGCGCAGAGCGGATCCTAGGGCTAACGGCGCAGCAGCTACTGGGACGCGCCTTGGACGACCCAATCTGGCGTGCAGTATACGAAGACGAAATACCATTTCCTGGCGATATGCATCCGGCACTGGTAGCGTTGCGCACTGGCCAGCCATGCTCGAATGTAGTCATGGGGATACACCATCCTGATGGTCGCTTGGTTTGGATTTCGGTTAGCTCCCAGCCATTGTTCCATGGGGATGCGATGCGGCTATATGCAGTGGTTACGACCTTGGTGGATATCAGCGAGCGCAAGCAACTGGAGGTGCAATTACGCGAGCAAGAAGCACAGTATCGTTCACTCTTTGAACATAGTGTTGATGCTATGCTGATTGTCGCAGCAGATAGACAGCTTCTTGCTGCCAATCGTGAAGCCATTCGAATATTTGGCTTTACCGAATCCGATTTGAAGATTAGTGGTCGAACGCTGATTCAAGATCCTAGCGATCCACGTTGGGCAGCAGCTATTGCAGAGCGAGATCGAACTGGTGCATTCCGTGGTGAGCTGCGCTTTCGGCGGAAGGATACCAGCACTTTTCCTGGCGAAGTCTTTTCTGCCCATTATCATGACCACCATGGTAATCTGCGGACAAGTATTATCGTGCGCGATATCTCTAGGCGATACTACTTGGAAAACGAGTTGCGTCGTGCGGAGCAGCAGCAGCGCGCTATTCTGCAGGCGATCCCAGATCTTGTTTGGCTGATCGATACTGCCGGGCGCTACCTTGTGGTTAACCCCGCGTTTGCATCGTTCTACCAGCAGACACCGCAATCCTATGCTGGAACAGAAGCGGACGATGCCAGTCGTGATACAGCTACTGCATCATCATTTGCCAGTGAGCTCATGGCAGGATTGAAGAGAGATCAAGCGCAGCAGGCCGAGGTTCAACTAATGGATTCGTATGGGCAGAAGCACTGGTTTGAGGTGCTAACGCGCCCGATTGCATCAGCCGATGAAGAGATTGTCGGCAGTGTTGGGATTGCACGTGATATCACTGGCCGCAAAGTCTTTGAACAAGAGCGTGAAGTATTCCTGCAACAAGCCGCAGCAGCGCTTCGAAGAGCCGAGGCGCTCTATCAGGTGACCGAGGCACTGAATCAGACGCATAAGAAAGCAGATATCCTAATTACTATTGTGGAACATGCAGCGTCTGTGCTCCCAGCGTATCGAACCATCCTCATCCAGGTTGACATGGCCACCCAAACGGTTGTGCGCCAGATTGAAGGGGGGCATGGTGCCTTGCACGTGCCTGCACTTAGTTTTGCTGAACTCATGGAAGGATTAAGCGGGGTGGTGTTGCGCGATGGCCAATCTGTGCGCTCACTAAATGGCCATATTGATATTCGTGAGAGCAGCGCAGTTCAACGGCGACGAGTACTCGATCATGCTGGCAGCATTCTGGTAGTGCCCATCCACAGCCAAGGCACCATATTCGGTACTCTGACGGCGATTAATGCGCTCCATGGGCCAGACTTTACAACAGATGATCTCGAACTCATGTCGACACTAGCAAACAACGCCGCAATAGCCATTGAACGCGCAGCACTTCTTGCTGAGTTAGAACATCAGGCAACGGTTGATATGCTGACACAACTCTTGAACCGACGTGCCTGGTTTGAGCAGAGTCGGCGGAGCGTGGCGCTAGCAGAACGGTCGAGGTGGCCAGTAAGCATTATGGTTCTCGATGTAGATTATTTCAAACAAATCAATGATACCTATGGCCACCCGATTGGTGATCGTGTCTTGCAATCAATCAGTCAAACACTGCAGCACACGGTTCGAAGCAGTGATATTATTGGGCGCTATGGCGGTGAGGAATTCGTGGTGCTTTTGCCCGAAACCGATGCGGTAACTGCCCTGGTTGTGGCCGAACGAATCCGCGAGGCGATTGCCCGGCAGCATATCGTTATCCAGCATCAGCATAATCAGCGTCTCGCTACGACCATAAGTATCGGCATCGTGACCACGCAAGGGCAGGCCATGAACCTCACATCGCTCCTCACCCATGCTGATCAGGCACTCTATACTGCGAAGGATGCCGGTCGCAACTGTATTCGCACACTGCAAGTGTAAGCAAGGCTTGCTGTATTGGCGCAGGAATGCTCGTGCCATTCCTAGAAGCACAACCTCAATCCATCAGTGCATGGCTACCTTCGGCCTGGATCTGTAGGAACAGAGGAACCACCTTTGGATCAAAGTGGGATCCAGACATCGAACGGATGTGTGCGAGAGTCTGTGCTTCCGACCAGCCCTTCCGGTATGGTCGATCGCTGCGCAGTGCATCCCAGACATCGACTACAGCGAAAAGCCGTGCCGCAAGCGGAATCTGATCACCTTTTAGCCTGCGCGGGTAGCCTGTACCATCTTTTGGGATACTGCTGGCGAAGTCCCCAGAAGCGATGTACGATATATCTTCGTACGTTCTTCTGAGGATAAGGGGTGCAGAGATGCTTCGTCAAACAGCTGAGGTGATCAAGATCACGTTTTCGACATCAGAATGAATGCCCTCCGACTCGGAGAGTGGTGGCTTGAACAGGAGCGCCCTAAAACCCGCATTACACCGTTTGCACGAGTCATGGCAGCATAGTCTGCGATGTATTTCACACGATATAGGCTGTCAAATAACTAGCTTCCTGGAAGTTTTTACACAGTCTCAGGAGTTGTTGGGCGGCCATTTACGCTCTGTTTGGGTATGATGTGTAGATCATTTTCTCAGGCAAGTTCTTGCATTAGCCTGCATGCCTCCTCACCGAGATCAAGCAAAAAAGGTTGCACCGCTGCCCATTGTTCAATGATGTCATCGAGTTGATGTCCTAAAATGGTTTCCTGTTCATGGACCCCATCGGGTTTTTGCATATTCTCCAGGTGGTACATCGGCCAGGCTAGGCCGAAGACCAAGGATGCGTTTATGGTATACCCCAACCGTGCCAACCGCACATCGCCCTGCCAACCTGCATCGTGCAGCCCATCCACATACCCCGCAAAGATGGCTTGATCGAGCTCCTTGGCCTGGCTGCTGGCCACTTCCATAAACGTTAGATTTACAGCCGTCGAAATCCCAATTTCCTCACCAACTCGACCATAACCTGTGATTGACCAATCGATTAACACTGTTTCTGAGGTGCCCGCCTCGGTCTGACGAGCCAGCAAATTGCGGCGAAAGGCGTCATGGTGACAAAAACAGACCGGCAACTGCTCGAATGCTCGCAACAGGCGTTCATGATTCGCCCATAGGTTTAGCGTTCGTTCAAAACTATTGCCAATGAACAGGCGGCGCGCTAGCAGCGTCTCAGTATAGCGGTGTGAGCGCTCAATGTAAGGACGAACCTCGGTTAACCAGTCGCGGGTTCGCCCCCACGATAGCCAGGGTTGAGCTTCTGGCAAGGGATACCCTGCCAGATAGGCGCCATTGAATTGGC
>JANLSE010000069.1:0-10891 GCA_031362265.1 Roseiflexaceae bacterium | reverse complement strand
CGAGGGCGCGCCGCCGGGGTCCAATCGCGGGACGGTAGGTCCTCACCAGTCACGGGTATGAACAGGCAGGCGATCGCCATGGGGTTGGTCAAACAATTGGTAGGCTTGGGTTAGTTTATGACCTACAGGGCGATTACCCACGTGCACTGGCCTGTTTCGAACAGCAGGCGCAGATTGCGCGTGAGTTGGGCGATCTAGAAGGCCAAGCGCAGGCACTCGGGCACTTAGGAAGTGTCTATCAAGAGCGTGGGGAGTTCGAGCGTGCACTGGTGAGCTACCAGCAGCAACAAGAAATCGTGACAACCACCAACAATCGGCGTGAGCTTGCATTCGTGATTGGCAATATCGGCATGGTCGAGCAGAATCGCGGCCATTTCCGCCAAGCACTCACGAACCTTTCGCAGACATTACGCATAGCTGCAGAAATCGGCGACCAGCAAGCCGTTGGGGTTGCAGCAATCAATATGGGTGAAGTCTATCGCGTTCAGGGTGAGAGCGAGGCCGCATTTGCCTGTTATCAATTTGCCCTCGCCATTGCTGTTGATCTCGACGACCGGATCGGTATCACTGCGACAGTTGCGAATATTGCCCAGATTTACGCTGATATTGGATCACGAGAACGTGCACAACACCTCTTCGATCTAGCCATCCAATTAGCCTCTGCACTGAATATTCCATACTTTCTGGCACACTTCTTTGCCAGTAAGGCCGAGTTGGAAGCTCAAGAAGAACACTACCATGAGGCTGAACCAATCAATCAGGAGGCAGCCCAGTTTGCCAAACAGATCGAACTCGGTGAGCTTATCCTCAAAGCCAGCTTACTTTCGATCACCATTCAAGTCCAGCTTGGCGCACTCCAGACAACTCAGGCAGTAACTCAGCTTTCCGAGTTAGCCGAGCAGTGGCGTGAAGACCATGAGCGCGCTATTATTGCGTTCCATTTATGGCAATTGACCAAACTAGAAGCGTATCGCAGCGCGGCATCCGATTTCTACCGTGAGAGCTATAGCCAAGCTGCACGTGCTGAGTACCGCCAGAAATATCAACTCCTAACTGGCGAACAACTCCCTGAGCCACCAACCCTGCCACCCCTCCCAGGCCTGATTACATCCACCGATCAACTGGATGCCATCCTGGTACGCGTCGAAACACTGATCGCATCCCTGTAGAGTGCACAAAACGTCTTCTGAATGTTACGCTGAATAGCCCCTTTGCCTACAACAGGGCTTGCCCCAAATGGCCTTCTATTGTCGATAACTGTTAGAGCTGCCAAGATCGACTTTTCTATATAACAAAACTGTCATCTTTGTAAGGATTGTTTAGCTGATTAAGCTTGTCAGGATGCCAGAGCTATGCCATAATTGCGTATTCTTGGCGCTTTTGTGTGTAAAATGAATACCGCAGGTTGTGGCATATTATTCATACTGGCATAGCCTGTAAGGTTCGTTTGATGCACACCTTGAAAGGATTGAAGGATGCATTTCAGAGCGACATTAGTGATCGTTGCGGCATTGCTGTTTGCCGCAGTCGGAACGGTTCGTGGGCAACAAATCGTCAATACGAATGCCCCGATTCGGCTCAAAGCAGGAACCTTTACGCCAAGCCTTGGCCAGCAACTGCCAAGAACGTGATTACCGTTGGTGCAAGTGAGAATGATCGCCAGGGTAACTACCAATGCGACACTGGGCTTACCTACACCTCGCGTGATACAACATATCAACTCAACCAGACATGCAATAGCATGGGTGGGCAGAACCTACTTGGCACCCCACGCCAGCGCTGGGGCTTCACCGCCAACCCAATCGCCGATGACCCAACAGCAGGGAATGCTCAGCAGATGGCCGCATTCTCCAGCCGTGGCCCAACCGATGATGGGCGCATTAAGCCCGATGTTGTTGCCCCTGGAACCTGGATACTCTCAACCTATTCCAGCCAATTCCAAGAGGGCTATGGCACTACGACTAACCCACGCACTAACGCTTTCCAATCGGATGGTTGGGGCATGCCAGTAAGCTCAGGTTACAAGTATTTTGGTGGCACATCAATGGCCAACCCGATTGTGGCCGGTGGCGCTGCAGTAGTGCGGGATTTCTACCAAGAGGCCTTCATCCCTGGTGTCAACGCCAGCGCCGCGCTCGTCAAGGCGACCATTATCAACTCAGCGGTTGACCTGCTTGATGAGAATAATGATGGCCTGAATGATAATGATTTCCCGATCCCGAATGTCCATGAGGGCTGGGGGCGGGTGAATATTGCCAACGCAACCGACGGATCGGCGCTGTTTGTCGATAACACTACTGGCCTGAGCACTGGTGGAAGCAGTAGCCTCAACTATTTGGCAACCGGAGGGCAACCGTTCAAGATCTCGCTCGTTTGGAGTGATTTCCCTTCAACAACAACCGCAACTGTTAACCTGGTGAATAACCTGAACCTGACAGTGACAGGACCAGGCGGGGAGATCTATCGCGGCAACGTCTTCAGTGGTGGCTGGTCGGCACTTGGTGGAACGGCCGATGCGATCAATAATGTCGAGAATGTATATGTGCAATCGGCAGCAGTTGGCACATGGACTGTCACAATCTCCGGTGCAAATATCCCACAGGGCCCACAACCATTCGCATTGGTGGTGGATGGAGCCAGTGCAGCAGCAGCACCAACACCAACACCAACGCCGATAGCGACACCAACACCAACGCCAGCGCCAGTTGCACCAGCCGCACCAACCAACCTGACCGGCAGCGCGCCGACAAATACATCAGCACTACTGAACTGGGTCGATAATTCGAATAACGAAACTGGCTTTGCAATCGAGCGCTGTACTGGCAACAACTGCACAAACTTCGTACAGATTGCAACCGTTGGGACAAACATTACCACCTACACCGATACGGGCCGCACCCGTGGCACGCGCTATCGCTACCGTGTACGCGCGTTCAACGCAAATGGTAACTCGGCCTATTCGAATATTGTGAACGTCCGGCCGTAAGGTATCTACCACGGAGACACAGAGGACACAGAGATATCGAAAGAGAGAACATGCTCCATCCAGTACAACGGGTGAACATAAGCTCTTCTTCTTAACTCAGTGCTCTCTGTGTCTCTGTGGTGATTATTTCGGTGCCATCCGAATCGCGCCATCGAGCCGAATAACCTCGCCATTGAGCATGGTATTCTCAACAATATGCTTGGCCAGGGCAGCATATTCGGGTGGGCGGCCCAAGCGTGGCGGAAACGGCACCTGCTGGCCGAGTGAGGTTCGTGCGGCTTCAGGCAAACTGCCCAGCAGTGGCGTCTCAAACAACCCAGGAGCTATTGTCATCACCCGAATGCCATAGCGGGCCAGATCACGCGCAATTGGTAGTGTCATCCCAGCCACACCACCCTTCGAGGCAGCATAGGCCGCCTGACCAATTTGCCCATCGAATGCAGCAACTGAAGCTGTGTTAATGATCACACCACGCTCACCCTCGACATTAGGTTCATTTCGGGCCATGGCCGCAGCCGCCAGCCGAATGACATTAAATGTCCCAATTAGATTCACCTGAATAATGCGGCTAAAGGCTGCCAGGCTATGTGGCACCTGTTCGCGGCCAAGCGTTCGCTCTGCGAGGCCAATGCCAGCACAGTTGATGGCGATATGCAGACCACCGAATGTTGCCAGCGCGAGATCTACCGCTTGCTGAACCGATTCCTCACTGGTCACATCCGTCGTTGCAAAACATGCCTGGATACCAAGTTGCTGCGCTAGAAGCGTACCCTGTTCGGTATTCAGATCGGCAATCACAACACGCGCGCCACTCGCAGCAAAGAGTTGGCTACAGGCGGCACCAAGCCCAGATGCACCACCAGTAATTAGAACGACGCTTGTTGTGAGATCCATGACCCGAATCCTTTCGCTTTATTCAAAGACGCAAGGCCATTGCAACGCAAAGACGCAAAGGCGCAAAGGCATTAAATATAGAAGGAGAGCGCATTGTAGTCACTTATTCCTATTCATTCTCGCACCCGTAGGTCTTTACGTTTACTTACTATGTCGATCCATTCTGCAACGTAGCAGGAGTGCGGCTGAAACGAGGGGCTGGCGCAGGTTGGAGCATACCAGCATGCGCAACGAATGTCTTACGCGCCTGATTGTGTGGGTGCAACGGGGCCTCATCAAGATCGAGCACAGGTGTCACACAGGCATCGCTACCTTCCAGTAATACACACCACTCATCGCGGGTTTTCTGCGCGAACAGTTCGGCCAGATGAGCTTTCTGTTCCGCCCATTGCTGCGTGTTCCACTGCTGTGTGAAGAGTGGATCTGAAATACCACAGCGCTCACATAATGCGATATAAAAACGGGGTTCGATTGCACCAACTGCAATATGTTTGCCATCGGCGCATGCATACGTTGTATAAAAATGTGCCGCGCCATCCAGCACATTACTCGCTCGCGCATTCTTCCAGCCACCAAGTGCCTTCAGTTGATAGATCATAGTCATAAGCAGCGCTGCACCATCACTCATTGCCGCATCAACCACCTGACCTTGTTGTGATGTTCGCGCCTCCAGGAGTGCGCACACCACTCCAAATGCCAATAACATACCACCACCACCAAAATCACCGATCAGGTTGAGCGGGATACTTGGCGCATCCTGTTGCCCAATCGCATGCAATGCCCCTGAGAGCGCAATATAATTAATGTCGTGCCCAACGCTATTCGCCAATGGGCCATCCTGACCCCAGCCCGTCATACGGCCATACACCAACCGTGGATTACGCGCCAGGCACACATCTGGGCCAAGCCCTAGCCGCTCCATCACGCCAGGGCGAAAGCCTTCTATCAATGCATCACTCTGTTCTACTAAATCAAGCACCGCAGCAACCGCAGCTGGCTGCTTGAGATCCAGGGCTACCACACGCCTTCCCCGGTTCAGAACATTGGCACCAATAACATCGCTTGGTGGCACACCACCACTCACCACAGGGCGTTCAATACGTACCACCCGCGCACCCATATCGGCAAGGAGCATGGCACAAAATGGCGTAGGGCCGATACCGGCCAATTCGATTACGTTGATGCCAGCAAGTGGTCCCATGAATACTATCCTTGAGCTTCACCACAGAGACACGGCTTCGCCGTGAGCCAGCCGAATGGAGACATCGAGTTTTTGAGCATACGAGCGCGCTCTTTGTATCTCTGTGCCTCTGTGGTGAAAATAGACACGAGAACACGCGCTGGTATGAGCAGGTATTACGGCTAAGCTTATGGCATCTGCGCACCTTGGTCGATCCACTGGATCAATGTTGCGCGTTCGCTTTCTGTCATGTTCGTGATATTGCCCAGCGGCATTGTCTTATTAACCAGTTGTAAGCGCATTTTTGCCACGCGGCTC
Source organism: Roseiflexaceae bacterium (assembly GCA_031362265.1). Taxonomy (GTDB): domain Bacteria; phylum Chloroflexota; class Chloroflexia; order Chloroflexales; family Roseiflexaceae; genus JANLSE01. The sequence continues at coordinate 5,513 of JANLSE010000069.1, read as the reverse complement.
TGAATCTGATCGGGTGTGTTGAACATAATGCCAGCGGGCGGCGCTGGGAAGCGTGGGTCGCTTGGTGTTGCCGAATGGCAGGCCACACAACGGCTCTGGATGATCGCATTGGCTGTACTAAAACTTACTGGTGCGGCGGCCTGGCTGATCGCATTTGAACGGAGCAATAGTGCAAAGACGATCGCAACGGCGAGAAGCCCAGCAGCAACCGCGCCACGGAGCCAGTTTCCATAACTAAAGCGAATGTTCATAAAGTGGCGAACGAGCGCACTGCCAAGCATTAAGATAATCAGAATAAGCCAGTTCAGTGTATGTCCATAGGTACTGGGGTAGTGGTTGCTGATCATAATGAACAGCACCGGGAAGGTCATGTAGTTATTATGAATCGAGCGCTGCTTTGCACGATTAGAAAGCGCCGGATCCTGTGGTTTCCCTGCCTTGGTTGCCGCAACCAGCGCCCGTTGCGAGGGAACAACATAGAACCAGACATTTGCTGTCATCAGTGTTCCAAGCATTGCGCCAATATGAATATAGGCCGCACGCCCACTCAGCACCTGAGTAAGGCCATAACATAGCGCTAGCAACAGCACAAATGAAATCCCAAACACCAGTGGTGGGCGAGTAGTAAGTGGTGTGCGCCAGAGTAGATCATAGATCAGCCAGCCACCAACAAGGGTTGCAATACCAATTGCGATTGCGGTAGCTGGGCTGAGTTGAGCAATATTTGGGTCGATCATATAGGCAGCGCCGCCCATATAATAGACAATCACTAGCATCAAAATCCCACTGACCCATGTGGTCAGATTCTGAAACATAAACCAATGAATCTTCTGGCTTGGCATCTGATTCGGGGCGAGTAGCTTTTTTTCAACCTCATAAAAAGCACCGCTATGCAGCAACCAAATCTTACCGAATGAGAGATCACCAGGCGAATCCTCCTTATTCAGATTTCGATCCAGCCAGTTAAACAGCAATGAATTGCCGATCCACATGATCCCCGCGATCACATGCACCCAGCGAATGAGCAGATCAACCAGATCGCGAATAGTTGCTTCCATTACAGACCTCTTGGCATTGCGCAGTATAAAACTCAACTTGGCAAGCGTGGCTATGGTACCACATTTGCCGATCCGCTAACCTACCTAATATAAAAATTGCGATTCCCAACACATCTCAACAGTCAACCCATCATCGCACTGAGTATGCGTGAAACACCGCAGAGGCCGGAAACTAAAAACATACCATAGTGCTTGGGTCTTTGTGTCTTTGCGTCTTTGCGTTGCAATGGCCTTCTCCCACTTATGTCGTACAAGAATACAAAACGGTATGTGGCACCCACTTTGTATTGCAACAGGTTGCCGTAAATATGGTAGGATAGAGTGAGTATCATATCTAACCACTCGAGGAGTGAACAAACCATGCGTGGCCCGAAGACTACCCGCTACAAAAACATTACGCGTATTGATCACCCAGCTAAGCGTACTTTTGGTTATAATGTGCGTATCGCATGGAAAGCCCAAAAATACGGCAAATTCTTTAGCGATGCTGTCTATGGAGATCGCCTTGCAGCATTGGACGCAGCAATCGAATGGCGCAACACTACCGAAAAAGCAATTGGTAAACCACGCACAGAGCACCAGGTCATCGGCTGGAATTCGCGCAACAAAACCGGAGCCGTTGGCATTCGGCGTTGTTTTCGTGCTGGCGTGGATAGCTTCGAAGTTACCTGGATGATTTATGGTGATCGGCCGCGCAAAGGTGCTACAAGCTTTTCGATCCCAAAATATGGTGAGAAGAAGGCGTTCAAACTAGCATTACGTGCGCGCCAACGCAATGAGCGCCTCCGCTGGCAGGCTCCGCGTGTCCGCCGTGATCCTCCAACCCAACCACAATATCGGCCTTGGATGCCACCGGTGTGAGCAAACCCATATCACCATCTGTTGCCTCAACGCTGCAGCGTGCTTCCACATTGCGGCTTACGATTGTGCTTGGAACACTGACAGCCTTTGGGCCACTTTCGATCGACATGTATCTGCCCGGGCTGCCATCAATCGCGCACGAACTGCATGCCAGCACAAGCACGGCACAACTCACACTCTCACTCTTCTTTATTGGCATGGCCGCTGGTCAAGCACTCTATGGGCCGATTTCGGATCGCTTCGGCAGGCGGATCCCCTTGTTATTTGGGTGCATCCTCTACACGCTTGCCTCGCTTGGCTGCGCCCTGGCACCTTCGGCGGAAATCCTGATTGCGTTGCGTTTTGTGCAAGCATTGGGCGGTTGCGCTGGTATGGTTATTGCACGCTCTGTCGTACGCGATTTATTCGAAGGCCGCGATTCGGCCAAGATGTTTTCATTCCTTATGCTTGTCATGGGTCTTGCTCCGATCACAGCACCACTAATCGGCGGGCAACTACTGCTCTTCTTTGATTGGCGCGCAATCTTCTGGCTGCTAGCGGGGTTTGGCATGCTCTGTATAGTGATGGTTATGAGCCAACTCCCCGAGACGCTGCCACTCGAACGGCGGGCACAGGCTGGCATTAGCCCTGCACTACGTGTTTATGGCAGCATTTTGGCGGATCGGAACTTCGTTGGCTATGCATTGGCTGGTGGCTTTATCACCGCCGGAATGTTCGCCTATATCTCCGGTTCACCATTTGTGATCATTGAACAATATGGCGTCGCTCCCGAACAATATGGTTTGATCTTTGGCGCTAATGCACTCGGTCTCGTTCTAATCTCTCAGGTTAATCGATATCTGCTCGAACGCTATCGCAGTGAGACAATCCTACACATCACGCTTATTGCGGTACTACTCGCCGGGGTGGCACTAGCGGCTGTTGCAATAACTAGTTTTGGGGGCCTCTTTGGCCTGCTCATCCCACTCTTTGTCTGCATTGCTGGGGTTGGCTTAGTTGGGCCAAATTCCTCGGCACTCGCAATGGAACCGTATGGTCGTACTGCTGGGAGCGCATCTGCAATGCTAGGTGTACTCCAATTTGCCATTGGCACCTTAGCGGGAATGCTGGTTGGACTATTGCATAATGGCACGGCTGTGCCCATGGCTGGAATCATTGCCGCATGTGAGGTAGCTGCACTGCTGGCGTTTTATTATGGGAACAGGGGAGCGCAGAACGCATAGCGCAAAAGCGCAAGAACGCAAAGACACAAAGAAGGACGATTAACGCAAAGACGCAAAGGGCTGGTTTGTTCTTTTGGTTCTTGGTAGGCGAACACAAGGTTCGCCCGTACGATGGTTCTGCGGTTCTGCGGTTCTGCGGTTCTGCGGTTCTTGTCTTCCGCTAGAAGAAGTAGCTCGGTTATAATACATGGCATAAAACTAATTGGATAGGCACTTCTGCAATGAGCAGGCGTGGCCGGAGGCACTCATGAAACTCCCGCCCTTTCCAGATATACAACCAGCAACCTTACGCCAGATCGCAATCCGACACGGGCTTCCAGATCGGGCGATTGGCCGCATGCCCGAGATTGGTATCTTTAATGCACTTTACTCGATTGATGATCGCTATGTGCTACGCATTCCACGCCAACAAAAGGCATTTATTGCAGCAAGCCGCAAGGAATCATTAGTGGTTCCTGCTGCCCGCGCCGCTGGCGTCCGTACCCCAGAACTACTGGTATTTGATAACCAATTGGATCTTCTGCCAGTACCCTATTCAATTTATATGGGAGTGCAGGGGAGAACCTTTGGCTTAATCGAGATCGATCATGCGCGCGAATCAGCGGTATGGTATGAGGTTGGCCGCGATTTGGCGCGGCTCCACCAAGGTGTCACAGCTACTGGGCCACTCGGTAAACTACTGTTGGAAGAATTACCCGACCCACGCGAGCTCCCAAGCCTCCTCGCAGAGCTTGGCTACTTCAGTAAGAACGAGGCACGCTGGTTCCGCGATTGGCTTGAGATTCTGGCACCAAATGCACTTGGTAACTATCCACGTTGTCTACTTCATGGAGATGTACAGGCAACGAATATTATTGTCGATACTACGCCTATCACATATGCTGCGATCCTCGATTGGGGCGCTGCAGGGTGGGGAGATCCTGCCTGGGATTTTGCTGGCATGCCACTTCGCGCTGTGCCTGCTATGTTGGATGGTTACTGCAACATTTCCGCGATTGCAGATTTGGAATCATTTGTCGCACGCATTCTCTGGCGCCAGATTCAACTTGCATTATTCCTCATCCAACGTGAGCCACAACCAAACCGTTCCTGGGCCGAACGTCCACTGGGGATGTTGCTTGACATTCTTCGTTTTCTGAATAGCAATCCTGGTGAGCCCTGGGAGCGCTGGAAAGCTCATTTGTGATAGTCACACACATGGATACGGAAAATGGATACTGAAATCCGCCCCTATACGCCAGCTGATGAAGAAGCGGTTGTTGGTGTCTGGCATCGCGCTGGGCTGGCAGCCTACCCATACCTACCAACCTGGCAAACCTTCAGCCTAGAAACTGCGCGCAATGTATTTCAGCAGTATATCGCGCCCAACTGCACAGTATGGGTCGCAGTATCCAACAAACACATCGTAGCCTATCTAGCGATGAAACAGAGCTATATTGACCGACTGTATGTGGATCCGCCCGATCAGCGTAAAGGATGGGGATCTCGGCTTCTGGCACATGCCAAAACCCTCCAGCCATATGGCCTCGAACTACATACCCATCAAGAAAACTATGCCGCTCGCACATTATACGAACGCGAGGGGTTCATTGCTGTGGCATTTGGGATCAGCCCGCCACCCGAATCAGCGCCCGATGTTGAATACCACTGGCGGCCAGAATAGCGCACAGCATACAAGCGCAAGAGCGCACAGCGCACAACGCAAATCCCCTGCGCTCTTGCGCTCTTGCGTTCTTGCGCTCTTGCGTTGTGCGCTCTTGCGGCTCACTTCGATATAAGCGACTGCCCTGATTTCTGCCAGGCCACCATGCCACCTTCTACATCCCATACATTCGTGTAGCCTGTGTTCACCAATGTCTCTGCTGCTATCGCCGACATGTGGCCTGTTCGGCAGTAGAGCACTATTTTGGCCTGCTTGTCAGCTGGAAGCTGCCCTAGTTGCTGTCCAATCTGATCATAGGCAAGAAAGATATCGGTCGCCGCAATCTCGCCGATGTATGGAATATGCGTATTCACCAACACAAAATCCTTGTGTAGTAGCATATCAGCAAACTGCGAAACAGGAATACGGCGGTAGCTACCTACGCCTACCGCGATCATCTGAGCTGTGGGTATTGGGCTGGTTGCAGTGGCAGATGGCATTACCTCTTCTGTTGGCACCGGGGATGCAGGGGCGCGGCTAGCCTCTAGCTGAGGCATTGGGCGAGCTTCACTGCGAGTTGGCTTCTGCGTTGCGCCACAGGAGCTTAAAAGCCAGAGGATTGTAAGCAACCCCACCCGTATTATTCTTTGATTCACATTATTCATGATATCTCCTAGCTTTTTTCGATCGTGTCAATAAACGCCAGAATGCGCTTTGCCAACACCGCAC
>JANLSE010000610.1:0-1801 GCA_031362265.1 Roseiflexaceae bacterium | reverse complement strand
GCTCGCCAATGGTTCGCCGGACGTAGATGCGATTTGGCGATTGGCGCTCGATCGGTCGTTTAATTTTGACGATGGCCCAAGTGTGTTGCTGCCTGCCGGTGCCTGGTGCCCTTTCAACAGCCAGAGTACCTGGTGGTGGCCGGAGGTTTATCCCCTGATGTATCTGCCCAGCTATTGTTCATTCCGCATGACCGATATCTGGCGCAGTTTTATTGCGCAGCGCTGCATGTGGGAGTTGGGCTACGGTGTGGTCTTTCATGCTGCGGAAGTAGTGCAGGAGCGCAATGAGCACGATCTGATGCGGGATTTTGCGGATGAAGTGGTCGGTTATCTGCGCAATAAGGAGATGGTTCAAGTTCTGGCCGCTCTGACGCTTAAATCTGGGCAAGGCCATCAGGGCGAGAATCTGCTGCATTGCTACGAAGCGTTGGTGGTTAGGGATTTTTTCCCTGTAAAAGAGTTGCAACTGGTGAACGCGTGGTTGGCGGACATTGATGCATTGTAGGAGCGCGCTTGCAGCCCTTGGCAGATAAACCGCTGGTATCCATCATCGTGCCCAGCTTCAACCAGGGGCGATTTATTCGCCGCACTCTGGAATCGATTCTGTCCCAGGATTATCGCCCACTTGAAGTGATCGTAATTGATGGTGCATCCGCCGATAACACTGTAGACATCCTGCGCGAGTTTAGTGTTGCCCCTGAGCTGCAATGGGTATCCGAGCCTGATAGCGGTGTGGTGGAAGCAGTAAACAAGGGCTTTGCGCGCGCGTGCGGCGAGATTGGTGCAATCCAGAGTTCAGATGATTTCTATCTGCCGGGTGCCATGGCGGCAGGTGTTGCCGCCTTGCAGGCGGACCCGTCCTTAGCTTTCGCGTTCGGAGACATAGCCAAGGTGGATGCCGACGGCCGTGAGCTTTCACGCACACAGCTTGCACGGTATTCATTGGAGGGTGTGCTGTCGATGGAAACCTGGATTCCGCAGCCGTCAACGTTTTTCCGCATGGAGCTCGCCAAACAACTGGGTGGGTGGCGTAAGCAAATTTCGTATGCTGCGGATACCGACTTGTGGTTGCGCATGGCGCTTAAAGCGCCTGCGATCAAGATCAATCAACTGATGGCCGAACGTACAATGCACGACGCGCAGCGCGATATCCAGGGTGCACTCATCATCCGCGATTACCGGCGCATGATTGACATGTTGCCGGGCCTAAGTGCCGCCAGTCCCCGTATTCGCGCTGCGGCGCGCGCTGGGCAGTACTTGATTGCGAACCGATATGAGCAGTCGCGGGGCTTTCGGCATATCAGCCGGCTCTGGCGTGCGGTTCTCGCATATCCACCTCTGTTTTCACGCTATCCTTTGCGCGAGTTCATTCCTGGCGCTGCCGGGCTGCGAGGCTCGGTTTCGCGACTTGCTCGGAGCATTGGTCTGCGCTGATGTGTGGCATTTTCGGTATCGTAGGTCGTGAAGATCACCATGGGTTGCGTGAGGCCGCATTGACCTTGAAACATCGCGGTCCGGATGGCTTTGGGGAGTGGGCGTCCGAAGATAGTCTTGTCTATCTCGCGCATTGCCGGCTGGCGATTATCGACCTGAGTGCAGCAGGTCGCCAGCCGATGGCCAATGACGATGGTTCGATTCAGCTGACCTATAACGGCGAGATTTATAACTTCAAACAACTGCGTGAAGAACTGATAAAGGCCGGCCATCGCTTCCAATCGCAGACTGATTCGGAAGTCATCGTGCATGGCTATGCTGAATGGGGCGATGGCATCGTCGAGCGCCTGCGCGGCATGTTCGCTTT
>JANLSE010000608.1:0-3254 GCA_031362265.1 Roseiflexaceae bacterium | reverse complement strand
GTCGCTTGATTGCCTTCCCTTGGGATATTGGCCCAGGTGGGTTCTGGTATCGAACCGACCTGTTCGAGGCCGCTGGATTGCCAACCGAGCAGGAGAAGATTGAAGAACTGATTGGCAACAAGAATGGCAAGACGTGGGATGATTTCTTTGCCCTGGCAAAGCAGATCACAGACAAGAGCAGTGGCAAGACCAGCATTGTCGCCGATGCACAGACCGACATCTACGGTGTATTGGTCAACCAGGGAGGCGAGGGCTACTTCGATGGCAATAAATTGCTGATCGAGGAGAAGGGCACTCGCCCGTTGCAGTTGGCTGCTGATTTCCGCAAGAAGAAGCTCGATGCCAATATTGGCTGGTGGGGCGCTGAGTGGGCCGCTGGCGTGAAGAACAATGCCTTTGCTGGTATGGTTATCGCCTGCTGGATGCAGGGTGGCCTGACACGTGATCAACCACAGACAGTTGGTAAGTGGCGCGTGGTGCATGCACCAGAGGCCAACTTCAACTGGGGTGGTTCGTTTGTGGCGATCCCAGAGCAGGGCAAGAACAAAGAGCAGGCTTGGGAATTCGCGCAGTGGGCATGCGCCACTGCCGAAGGGCAGAACGTGCTCTTCAAGCAGTCAGGCGTGTTCCCAGCCTACAAGCCAGCATGGCAGGATCCGCTCTACGATGCTCCAGTCGACTTCTTCGGTGGCCAGCGCACCTATCGTGTGTGGACCGAGTTAACTACCTTGGTCAAGACCTTCCCACGTACCCCGAACGATCAGCAGGCTAACGATATTGTCGGCGCGGAAGTAACGAAGGTGCTCAAGGAGGGTAAGGATCCGGTGCAGGCGATGAAGGATGCCGAGGCCGAGGCCCTGAAGCGCATCGAAGGAACAACCGCATAAGGGTTGCTCCAACGAGCTAACTATGCTACCTCACTTTGTAATGAAGTGAGGCAGCATAGTCCACTAGTAGCTTCCGCGATTGTCTGGAAAATCGTGTATACTTACTCACATAAGCGGTGATAATTCAGCCTAATAGAAGCGAGATGTCATGGCAGAGACGACATTGACCTCCAGCCAACGGCGAAGCCAGGATCGGCGTGTCGCCATGAAAGAGGCAAAGCGCAACGTCTGGGCGTATGCGTTCATTGCTCCTTTCTACCTCCTCTATGCCGTGTTTGGAATCTTCCCGTTACTTTACGGACTCTGGCTCAGTTTCCACAAGTGGGATGGCATTTCGCCCATGCAATGGGTTGGTGCGGCAAATTATGTGAAACTGTTTACTGACGATATCTGGTGGTATTCGGTTTATAACACCGTTTGGCTTTTCGTGGTAGCAACAATACCGCAGCTTCTTCTTGCACTGATTGTTGCGTTCATTATCAATACGCCATATGTTCGTGGTAAAGATATCTTTCGTGCAGCCTACTTCGCCCCAATTGTAGCCTCTTCTGTCGCGGTGAGCCTCATTTTCACCTCACTCTTTGGCGAACGCTACGGCCTTGTAAACTATTTTCTCGGCTTCGTCGGCCTCCAACCTGTCGATTGGCTTGGCAGCCGTAACTGGCTCAAACCAGCGATTGCCTTGGTGACAATCTGGCAATGGACCGGCTATACCATGATCATCTTCTTGGCTGGTCTGCAATCAATTAACCAGGAATTATATGAAGCGGCGCGCGTCGATGGTGCAAGAACCAAAGATATCTTCTGGTCTATCACTATGCCGTTATTGCGTCCCGTGATTGTCTTCCAGGTCATTTTATCGATCATTGGTGCTATGCAGAACTTCGATATTCCAACCATGTTAGCTGGAGGCACTCAATCGTCGTCTCCAGGTGGAACTGATCGAACGGGTATGACAACAATGATGTTGATCTTTTTTAATGCCTTCAAGTATACCCAATTTGGCTACGCCTCAGCAATGTCGTTCATGCTGTTTGCGCTGATTATTGTCTTTACGCTTGTGTATAACCGTGCGCAAAAGAGTAACTTGACGGAGTAATGCCATGGCAACAACAACACGCGGCGGCTTTGCCGTCAAGCAAAAATCTGGCCCTAGTGAGCGTGACCGACTTGCTGGCCCATTCGGAATGGTTGTCCTGTATGGAATGCTGACCCTTGGAGCGATTGTTACCGCATTCCCATTCTTTATCATGCTGGTGACATCTACCCATCGTTCGGTAACGATTCTCAATATACCGCCGCCGTTATGGTTTGGCGGTGCGCTCGTTCAAAATTATAACGAGTTGCTCGATGCATTACCATTTTGGCAGTCATTCTGGAATAGTACGGCAATCGCCACCCTTCATACTGTGCTGGTGCTCTTCTTTTGCTCACTTGGTGGATACGGTTTTGCGAAATTCCGCTTCCCAGGCCGTGAAGGGCTGTTTGCCTTTTTGCTGGCCACACTCATGGTTCCGGGTGTCATTGGCATCATTCCTTCGTTTGTCGTCATGCGTAGCTTGGGCTGGATCGATACATGGAATCCATTGATCATTCCTGGTATTGCGAATGCCTTCGGTATTTTCTGGATGCGACAGTATATTGATGCAGCAATACCGAGTGATTTGATGGATGCTGCGCGTATTGATGGTGCCCATGAATTTCGCGTCTATTGGAATATCATCCTTCCAGTGATTATTCCAGCCTTAGCAGCCTTGGCAATTTTGACATTCATGGGTAAGTGGAACGATTTCTTGTTCCCACTACTGATTCTGAAGCGCGAGGAAGCTTATACGTTACCAGTTGCACTGAGCACATTACGTAGTTTGCGTGGTACTGAAATTGGTGTGCAAATCTTGGGTGCGACGGGTGCAATTCTGCCGATCTTGATCATCTTCATGGTAGCGTCGCGTCAGTTTATGGCTGGCCTCACGGCAGGCGCGGTTAAGTCTTAACAACATTGCCGGGAGTCGTATAACGCAAAGGCGCAAAGGCGCAAGGGCGCAGAGATCAGAACAGTACGTTCTTGAGTTCTTTGGTCTTTGCGTCTTTCGGTCTTTGCGTTTTGTATGAATCATACATGAACATGACGAGATTGCTTTGATGAAACCGTATGCCATAACCGGGATTGTGCTTATTCTAATTCTCTCGGCATGCACAAGCGCTGCGCCGCTGCCTCCCGCTATTCCACATGGCGCGGATGTTGGGGCCACAGCGATAACTCACGCGCTTGCGCCGCCCGCCCAGCCCTGTGCTGATCATTTTGTTCAACATACCCTGCGGTTTACAACCCAGATTGCTGGGCCACCCTATGATATCCTCGATGGG
>JANLSE010000717.1:0-4426 GCA_031362265.1 Roseiflexaceae bacterium | reverse complement strand
GCCTTTGCCGTTGTATTATCTGCATGTGGTAGCGCACCGGCTGGCTCAACGCCACCGACTGCTGCTCCCGCCGCACCAACCCAGGCCGCCGAGCCGACTAAGGCTCCTGAGCCAACCACTGTTCCCGAGCCAACCGCTGTTCCCGCAGCTCAGGCAGACCCGAAGGAAACCCTTGTCTTCGCTGCAGATCTCTCCGATCAGATTTCCATGGATCCTGCTGTCGCCTATGAATTTGGTGGCATTCAGGTTGTTGGTAGCATCTACCAGACACTCGTTACACTTAACCCAGGCGACCCGGTCGTCAAGCCGCTTATAGCAAAATCCTGGGAGATCAAGCAGGGTGATGCTGGCTCAACAATCACATTTAAGATTGATGAGAAGGCCAAATTCGCCAGTGGTAACCCAGTTACCGCAGCTGATGTTGCCTACTCATGGGGGCGCGTCTTCGACCTTAACAAGTCACCAGCGTTCCTGTTCATCGATGTTGCTGGCATGACAAAGGATAGCTTCAAGGCAGTTGATCCTCAGACATTTGAGGTGAGCCTACCAGCAACCACCAGCCCAACCGTCTTCCTTTCGGTTATCAGCTTCAGTGTGGCTGCTGTGGTAGAGCAGGCAGTTGTTGAGAAGAATGTTGGTGCCGATTTTGGATCAACCTGGCTGAACGACAATTCAGCTGGTAGTGGGCCATATACCCTGGAACGTTGGGAGCGCAGTACACAGACGGTGTTAGCATTGAATGCCAACTTCTGGGGTGCAGCACCACAGATTAAGCGCGTAATTATGCGCAATGTCACCGAACTGGCGAATCTGCAATCACTGATTGAAACCGGCGATGCAGATATCGTTCAGGACCTTGGTGCCGAGCAGGTGAAGGCACTTGAAGGCAACGCGGATGTCTCGATCGTTAAGGGAACATCCACAGTGTTGGCCTATGTTGGTATGAACGCTACCTCCGCTCCGCTTGATAAGCCTGAGGTGCGACTAGCTATTCGATGGGCGATTAATTACGACGACATCAACACACTATTGGCAGGTAATGGCAAGGTTGTGCAGGAGATTATCCCAGAAGGGCTGTTCGGGCACACTGGTGTTAATCCCTTTAAGCAGGATATTGCCAAAGCCAAGGAATTGCTGGCGAAGGCCGGCGTTGCTGAGGGTACTGAGATTGAGTTCTTGATCCCGGCAGGAAATGCACCGGGTGGTATCGAGTGGGCAACACTGGCCGCCAAGATTCAGTCCGATGTCGAGCAGACTGGCCTGAAGCTGACTATTAAGCAGGTTCAGCAATCGGAGTTGCTTAATATCTACCGCGCACAGAAGGGCCAGATGGTCTTCATTAACTGGGGGCCAGATTTCCCAGATCCAGATGGCAATGCAACACCATTCGCAAACTATGATGCGAAGTCACTAGCTTGGCGTAACGCCTGGGATAACCAGCAGGCGATCGATCTCAGCAAGGCCGCTGCAGTTGAGCAAGATACCGCGAAGCGCGGCGAGCTTTACAAGCAGTTGACTGAACTGATCCAGAATGAAGGCCCATATGTGATGCTCTATCAGCCGACGCGTAGTTTCGGAGTGCGCAAGAATATCGCTGGCTTCCAATACTCTGCCGCCTCTACGCCGAGCATTTGGTTCTGGTTGATCACGAAGAGCTAACCGTAGACAGGGAGACAAGGAGATCGGGAGACAAGGAGAAAAACGGTGATCTAGGATCATCTTCTTGTCTTCTTGTCTCCTTGTCTATGTGTTCATCACCATGATTCGTTTCCTCTTTCGCCGAACTGCAGGGCTACTACTCGTGTTGTTCGGTGTCACAATTATTACGTTTGCACTGACACAGCTAGTGCCGGTAGATCCCGCGATCACAGCGTTGGGTCAGAACGCGCGTGAAGACCAGATACAGGCATTTCGGCGCGAATATGGGCTCGACCGGCCACCATATGAGCAGTATGTTGCCTATATGGGCCGGCTGCTTCATGGTAACCTGGGGATTTCGATTCGTACACGTCGGCCGGTTGTGGATGATTTACGCGACTTTCTCCCAGCGACAATCGAGCTTTCACTTGCCGCAATGGTGGTAGCGCTCATCCTCGGTTTGTCGCTGGGGATTATCTCAGCAATTAATCGCAATGGCCTCGCAGATGGATTTGCCCGCGCATTCTCGCTGATTGGCGGATCATTGCCAATCTTCTTCCTTGGGCTGCTTGGGCTTGCATTATTCTACTCAAAGCTGCGCTGGCTACCTGGCCCAGGTAGGCTAGATGCCATCCTACGGCCGCCAATCCGCGTAACTGGCCTGTTTACGATTGATAGTTTGTTGGCTGGTGATATGCAGATATTTCGGAACAGCCTCCATCATCTTGTGCTACCGTCAGTGACGCTTGGTTATTTTTCAACCGCCGTATTGTTGCGTATGACGCGTTCGGCGATGCTTGAAGCGCTTGGCCAGGATTATGTACGAACCGCACGCGCGAAAGGCCTTTCCGAACGGCTTGTTATTATTCGCCACGCCCTTAAGAATGCATTTATTCCAGTACTCACGACGATCGGCATTACCTTTGGTAGCCTCCTCTCGGGTGCAGTACTCACAGAAACGATCTTTGGTTGGCCAGGGTTGGGCCGATATGCAACCGCCTCAGCTGTAAGCCTTGATTTTCCGGCTGTCATGGGGGTGACGCTTGTGGCAGCGGTTGTATACCCTGTTGTTAATACGCTTGTCGATATTGGCTACCGGCTGATCGACCCACGCGTAGAGGTGGAGTAATGGCCTTAACCGCGTATATTGATGCTGAGCCATTACCGCGGCGCAGATCAACATTTGTGGCTGCATTGCGTCAGCCCGCCATTGCTGTTGGCACACTGATTTTGGTGTTGTTCGTTCTCGCAGCGATGTTGGCACCAATCCTGACATCGGTTGATCCACTGACGCAAAATGTTATCAAAGGCCTCAAACCACCATCGGGTGAGTTCCCGCTTGGAACCGATAAGCTTGGGCGCGACATTTTCAGCCGATTACTGTATGGCGCACGCGTCTCGCTGTTTGTTGGCTTTGCGATTGTAATCGGCTCGACCCTGATTGGTGGCCTGTTCGGCTTGGCTGCTGGCTGGTATGGCCGTTGGCTCGACGAAATCATGATGCGGGTGACGGATATCTTCTTTGCCTTCCCTGGGTTGATATTAGCAATGGCAATTGCTGCTGCGCTTGGGCCTAGCCTCCAGAACGCTCTGATTGCGATTACCGCCGTGACATGGCCGGTGTATGCCCGGCTTGTGCGCGGCCAGATTCTGGCACTGAAGCAACGTGAATTTGTTGAAGCGGCCCGTGTAATTGGCGCTTCACAGTGGCGAATTATTTTCCGCCACTTATTGCCGAATAGCTTGGCACCATTGCTTGTTCAGGCCAGCTTTGACCTCGGCGGATCGATCCTCTCAGTCGCCGGGCTTTCCTTCATTGGCTTTGGCGCGCAGCCACCCTTCCCCGAATGGGGTGTGATGATCAGCGAGGGGCGTAACTATATCGCGACACAATGGTGGCTGGCGACATGCCCGGCCGTTGCGATGCTCCTGGTCGTCGCTGGTTTTAATCTGCTTGGCGATGGGCTTCGCGATCTCCTCGATCCGCGCCTCCAAGGCCGGTAGCACGATTTATTCACGCAAAGTTGTGGGTTTTAACGCAAAGACGCAAAGGCGCGAAGGCATAAAATAATCATAGAATCTTGCGACCATTGCGTCTTTGCGTTTTAACGTTTCTGTCCTTGCGTGCTTTTAATCTTCTCGGCTTCAACCACAGCATTTGCTTGCCGTAGTGTACTGCCAGCATTGCGAAGTTGTCCCACCCCCAGGCCTGCCAGCCCAGGTATTCCAGCAAGGAGCGCTGAAACACCAATCGCTGCTGAGATACCCACCAGCGGTAGCAGTGTTCCAGCCAGCGCACCACCTAGCGGTCTACCACTTTGCATCAACATCCGTAACAGTGCAAAGGTACGCCCACGCAGCATTGGTGGAATGATCTGCATCCGTAGTGTCTGTGCCCAGATTGTGAGTGGCGCGCTACAAAACCCAAATAGGAGCAATCCTAGCGCAATCATCCATGGCTCGCGAGATACAAGCACTAGGGCAAGCACAATGCCCGAAAGTAGCTGTGCAATGCAGATTCGGGTGCCAAGCGCCATACGCAGCACAAGCCCGCCAGCGAGCAGCGAACTCACGACCTCCCCCGCGGCCTGTGCGCCGAGCAGTACTCCAAACAATGCTGCCCCACCACCCGGCATCTGATCTGCCAGAATTGGAAGCCAGACAGACATGATTCCGCCTCCGATATTGAGAACCAGAAACATGACACCAGAGGCCCCCGGATGAGCGGGCTGAGTCTACGCCCTGGCCGCTGTGGCCGGTGATGTATCGCGAAGAGCCGGCGCATGAA
>JANLSE010000129.1:0-5594 GCA_031362265.1 Roseiflexaceae bacterium | reverse complement strand
GAACACACCAGATCCTGGAAAGAAGTTTGTTGGCATCCAGATAAGTCCGATCAGTTTTATTGATGAGGGTGTTGAGCAAGTACTCGATACTCTTCAGCAGCGGGTTGGTGTAAATGCATTGCTGATCGGTACCATTTCGTGGCTCGGGCTCAAGGTTGGTCGCCGCATCTCGCATGCGCTAGAAGGTTGGCCCGATCATGGCGTCCCGGCACCCTATACCATGAAAGGGGGCGCATACTGGACTACCCATGCCGAGTACTATGCCAATACGCCAATCAAAGAGTTCCGCTCGGCTGATCAAGAGCTGGCGGGGCGCGATATCCTCGATCTAGTGATTCCTGCCGCCCGCGCTCGTGGGATGCAGATCATCCCCGAGATGATGGAGCCGCTATTCAAATATGCTGGCCATGGTTCGGCCAGCGCCGTGCAGATCGCCAATATGCCCCAATACCTGGAGGTCGATGTTTATGGCCGTGTGGCCAGTGAGCCATGTACCTCAAATCCAGCCTATCGGCGCTGGTGGCATGCGCTGGTCGAAGATCAGTGCCGCAATTACGATATCGATGGGATCATGTGGTGTAATGAGCGTAATAGTCCGCTCGATAGGATGATCCAGGGCCAGGCACCCGGCTGCTTCTGCGAACACTGCCGACGTGAGGCGATTGAACGCGGTATTCACGTCGAACAGACCCGTGCTGCATTTCGTGAGCTGCACCAGTACTTTCAACAGGCCCGCGCTGGCACCCCATTTGTTGATGGTGCGCTGATTGAGTTTTTGCGTGTATTGCTGCGTAACCCTGAAGTGTTGATCTGGGAGCGCTTCTGGCTTGAGCGCAGTAAGGATCTCGACCGCGAGCTGTATGGCATGGTCAAATGGTGCAATCCACAATTCAGCTTCGGCCTGAATGTCTGGAACCGCAACCACTTCAACCCGCTCCGCAAGGCGCAGTGGTCATGGGAGGAGCAGACTATGTATAGTGATTGGGTCAAGCCAATCACCTACCAACATCAAGCTGGTGGCATCTATGTGAAAGAGATGACCGATTTCCACAAGAGCATTTTGCGTGACTTCACACCCGAAGAGTTTACCCCGGTAATGTATAAGATCCTGGGCCTGAACGAGGCACCCTGGAGTGAGCTAATCCAGAAGGGCCTCGATCCGGATACCTATGTTGGTGGCCAGTGCCGGGATACCCTGCGGGCTGTCGGTGATAAAGTGCCGGTCTATATGGGTATTGGCGTCGATGCACCGCGCACACGTGCCGATCAGGCGGTGTGTACGCCAGAGATTGTCTATCGCAGCGTGATGGCGACCTACGAGGCCGGTGGTCATGGAGTTGTCTTCTCGCCCAACTATGCTGGTATGAATCTGAGTAATCTGGATGGGGCCGCAGCTGCCCTGCGCGAACTTGGCCTGCATCACTAGCCTTTGGCGGGTATTCAATCATAATCACAAAGGAGTTACACATGCCTGAGCAGCCAGCCTGGCGCTTTCAGAAGCTGATTGGACCGATGTATGAGGTCGCGACGGGCCACACAATTCTCAAGGGCCGCGTGCTGACCTGCCGTGAAAGCGAAATCATTGAGCAGGGTTTTGTTGAGATCGAGGGCGATAGGATTACCGCTGTTGGTAGTGCTGCCGATCTTGGTGAGCGTGGGGCAGAGGTGATCGAGACTGATGGAACGATCATTCCTGGCCTGTTTAATAGCCATGCCCACCTGGCCTGGGATGGCGTTCATGATCTCGCCCATCAATCGATCTATGATTCGCCTGAGATCTCGGCCTATAAATGTGCCGGCAATATGCTGATCAGTCTGCGAGCTGGTGTGACGACCGTGCGTGATCTGGGTTTACACAAGACCAACCTGTTTGCCAAGCAGGCGGTTGAGCAGGGCATCTTTCCTGGCCCACGTATCCTAGCCTGCGGTGAGTCGATCGTCCAGACCGGCGGCCACACCTACTGGGCCTGTCGGGAGGCCAGTGGCCCGAACGAGATGCGTCGCGCTGTTCGCGATCAGGTACGTGGTGGTGCCGACCTGATCAAAATCATGGCCTGCCACGATACCCTGGAGTTTACCGACGAAGAATTGCAGGCGGTGATTGATGAGGCTCACCGCAATGGCCTGCCTGTCACCGCTCATGCGACGTATAACGAGTGTATTGAGCGTGTTGCACGCTTTGGGGTAGACGTTGTTGAGCATGGCGGGACCATGAGCGATGCGACGATCGAGCTGCTGTTGACCAAGAAGATCCCAATTGTGACGACCTTTGCTCCGATTGTGATGCAGAGCCAGCCAGAAGTCGCCAAGAAATTTAATATCCCCGATTGGAAACTGCTTGAACGCCAGAAGGCAGTTGCGAATCCGGCCCGCTACGAAGGAATTGTTCGGGCGGCGAAAGCTGGGGTGGTGATCGGCTTTGGGACTGATGCAGGTAGCCCGGCGGTTGGCCATGGCGTGATCGCGCCAGAGATGGCCTTCATGGTCAAGCTTGGTGTTGTGGCAGATGCCTATGGCGCACTGCGTAGCGCGACCAGCGTTGCAGCACAGATCAGCAACCTGAGTGGTCGGCTCGGTACGTTAGAGGCTGGCAAACTTGCCGATGTTGTTGTGCTGAGTGGCAACCCATTGGAAAACCTTGAGGCACTAACCCAGGTGAACCGAACGTATGTCGCGGGGAAACGGCTTGTCTAAGGGGGTTCTATGTTAACGAGAGCCACACTTGAGGAGCGCGACCAGCGCTATCGGCGTTTACGGGTGGCCATGGCCACTGAAGGCCTTGATGCGCTGCTTGTCGCCGGAAAAGGACACTGGTGGACAGGCCGCGGCTATATACGCTACCTCACCGACTTTCATCTGTGGGGGCATGATGGGCTGCTGCTCGTTCCCCTCTCAGGTGAGCCTTCGCTGACCCTGAACAGTCCTGCGGTGGCTGCAAAGATCGCCGCGCACGGCTGGATCGAAGATGCCGATGGCGATGTATTCCTGGTGCCACGGGTGGCGGCGGCGATCAGGGAGCGCAAGCTGGCGAGCGGCCGAATCGGCATCGCGGGGATGCGCTCGATCATTGGTGCCGGTGTGCTCAATGAGTTGCGTGAGGCATTGCCGCACGTGCAGTTTGTTGACGCCGATATGCTGATTGATCGGGTGCGGATGATCCGCAGCGAGCTGGAGATCCAGCAGATCTACGAGCTGTGGACCCTCTCCAAATCCTGCATGGCGCGCTTCGTCGAGATAGTCACGCCTGGCAAGACTGGGCTGGCCCTGGCGGCAGAATGTTCTCGCATCGCGTTGGAAGGCGGGGCTCGTGATATCCTCGTATTTATCAGCGAGGAACCTGGCAAAGCGACGATTCCTGACGATACCCTCGTACGCTGTGATGGAATTCTATCGTACCACATGGAGATCTGTGGGCCAAGCGGCCATTGGTCCGAGCTTACGACCACCTGTGCCTATCGACCGCCCACTGATCTCGAAGCGCGCCTGATGGACAGCGAGCTGCGCGCATATGCTGCCATCCGCTCTGCAGCCCGCCCTGGGACCACACTGCCGCAACTCGCGGCGATCTTTGAAGATACCCTAGTTAATGATGGATGGGAACTCGACGCGCCGACCCGTCACTTCGATTTGCATAGCCAGGGGCTTGATACGATCGAGCGCCCGTGGTACGCCGCTGAGCAGCCCTGGGGCTCCTCACAGAGTTGGCCGCTTGAGGCTGGCATGACCTTTTCATACCACCCGCGTCGCGCGGTGCACCCAATCGTCGAATGGGGAACCGGGATCAACGAAGACATCCTGATCACCCCAGATGGCGCTGTGCGGTTCAGCGGAGATTGGGATCTGCACTGGCGCCGGATGTGACCAGACCCGTATGGAGGAGCGCTCGATGATTGTCACCAGGCGTCGTATGCACTCGCGCGATCTGCTACGCTTCCAGATGTGCGATGACCCTCAGGTATCGCCGGATGGACGTGAAGTAGCCTGGGTCCAGACCTGGATCGACCAGCAGGAAAATTGCTACCGTTCACAGATCATGATGACCGATATTGCCACAGGTGCCTCGAGACAATTCAGCCATGGCACTGGACTCGATACCTGCCCGCGCTGGTCGCCAGATGGACAACAGATTGCCTATCTCGCTTCAGGAGAACCTCTCACACCCCTGCCCAGTGGCCCGGCACCTGCAGTAACGACTCTTGATAAGGGGCCTCAGTTGATGGTCGCAGCACGGACGGATGGGGTCGCTCGGGCGATTACCACCCTTAGAGGTGGCGTCCGGTCACCCAGTTGGTCGCCCGATGGCTGCCGAATCGCATTTGTGACCCTTCTTGATCCCGATCGGGGCCTCGAACAGGTGGGCGATCAGCAACCAGCTCCTGACGACCTGTATGCACGCTTCAACCGCGATGTGGTCGTTACCCGCCGCCTGCGCTGGAAATCTGATGCGGCTGGCTTTCTCGGTAACTACTATAGCCATCTGGTGGTTATTGATGTTGACATAACAGTGGACAGCGTTGCACGGCCAATTGCGCTGACCAGCGGCCCACATGATTTTAGCCAGCCGGTCTGGTCGCCTGATGGGCGCTGGCTTGCGAGCATCAGCAACCTTGATCCAGGCGGTGAGGCACGCCGCAATAGCTATATTTACCTCATTGACCCGCTAGCGCACGCAACAGAGCCGCGCATGCTGTTTGGCCTGGAGGAGATGCGTAGCAGCGATCTCTCCTGGTCACCGGATGGGACGACACTGGCGGTGTGTGGGCATAACGACCCGACGATCGGGCATTATGGCACGCCACACCTCTGGTTGGTCGATCTAGCGGCTGGCACTGGTCGCTGTATGACGACAGCGATCGATCGGGCGATTGGCGACTATTCGCGCAACTATGATCTGCGTCGTTATGGTGGCGATGATCAGCCGCGTTGGTTACCCGATGGCACAGGGCTGTTGCTACTGATCAACGAGGCTGGCACAACCCATGTGAATCGTTTCAGCCTTAATGATGGCATGCTCACGCCCATCACCACTGGCGATCGGGTAGTCACCGCCTTCTCAACCGATTTAGCAGGCCGGAGTATTGTGGCGCTGATCGGTGATAGCCAGAATCCCGGTGATCTCTATTTGATTGAACCAGATGGGGGGTTGCGCCGCCTGACAGATGTGAATAGTGCGATCCTGAGTGAGTTGCTGATTTCGCCATCGCTGCGCTTTGATTGTAAATCTGGCGATGTACATATTGAAGGCTGGGTTTGCCCGCCGGTTGAACGTGAGCCCGGCCAGCGCTATCCGGTCATCCTCTACACAGGCGGCGGGCCTGATGGCATGCGCGCCAGTGTCTTCGTCCAGGAATGGCAGGTGTATGCCGCCCAGGGCTATACCGTGATCAACTGCAATACACATGGCAACCATGGATATGGCCAGCCCTTCTCAGTGGCGACGCGTGGGCATTGGGGTGATCTCGATTACGAAGACAACATGGCCTTTTTGCGGGCTGCCTGTGGCGCCTTCGATTTCATCGATCCCGAGCGACTGGCAGTAGCGGGTGGCAGTTATGGCGGTTATAGTGCCGCCTGGATTATCGCCCGCCATCCCG
>JANLSE010000690.1:0-17586 GCA_031362265.1 Roseiflexaceae bacterium | reverse complement strand
CAATATTGAGATGGATGTGGAGTTGATCGTCCCAGTAGCGATTGAGGAAGGCTTGCGCTTCGCCATTCGCGAAGGTGGCCGAACCGTCGGTGCCGGTGTCGTGTCGAAGATCGTCTAGTGACGGTTGCACCAGACATGGGGTGTGGAGTCATTCCACACCCTATGTTGTGGAATGAGGAGTTCAGTCATGGCCAAGCAGAAAGTCCGCATCCGGCTTAAAGCCTATGATCATAAAATTCTTGATCAGTCGGCTCGCCAGATTGTTGAGGCCGCCGAGCGGACTGGTGCGCTCGTGGCAGGCCCAGTACCGCTACCCACGCGAATTGAAAAGTACAGTGTCTTGCGATCACCATTTATTGATAAGGATTCGCAAGAGCAGTTTGAGATTCGTACCCACAAGCGCCTGATCGATGTACTTGATCCAAGCCAGCAAACGATTAACGCACTTATGAAGCTTAATTTGCCTGCTGGTGTCGATATCGAGATTAAGCTGTAAGAATGAATTGTGAGATGCAGCCGCTGCGGCAAACTCATTCGTTATAAGCCCGCATGCTGTGGAGGTGCTATTGTGATCGAAGGATTGTTAGGTCGAAAGATTGGCATGACGCAAGTCTTTGGGCCAACTGGCGAGGCAATTGCTGTTACTGTTCTGGAGATTGGCCCCTGTGTAGTTACGCAGATCCGAACCCAGGATAGTGATGGTTACGAGGCTGTACAGATTGGCTTTGGCGCTGCTCGCCCAAAAAGCTTGACGAAACCGGAAAAAGGTCATCTGGCTGGTGCTGGAGCGTTGCTGCAACACCTACGAGAATTTAAGGCTGATACGCTTGATGACATGCAGGTTGGCCAGGTGATTACTGCAGATTTGTTTGAACCTGGGCAGTTGGTTGATGTCACCGGGACATCAAAGGGTCGCGGCTTCCAGGGTGTGGTCAAGCGACACGGATTCCGTGGCGGCCCACGTACCCATGGTCAGTCAGATCGGTTGCGCGCACCAGGTTCGATTGGTGCAGGTACCGATCCTGGTCATGTATGGAAGGGCACGCGTATGGCGGGCCGAATGGGGAACCGCCGCGTCACGACCCTGAATATTCAAGTGGTAGAGGTTCTGACGGATCGGAATATCGTGCTTGTGCGCGGTTCGGTGCCGGGTGCGAAGAACGGACTGGTGTCGATTCGCCGGGCCGTCAAGGCGAATTGAAGGGGATGGCTTTGATGGAAGCGACACTATATAATCAGTCCGGCGATCAAGTCGGCTCAATCACACTAGACGAATATATTTTTGGTATCACACCAAACATTTCGGTGATGCATCAATATATGCTGATGCAGCGCAATAATGCTCGTGCCGGTACCCAAAATACGCGTGGTCGTGGCGAAGTTAAGGGTAGTACCCGCAAGATTTATCGCCAGAAGGGTACTGGTCGCGCACGGCAAGGCTCAGTTCGCGCCCCACATCGTAAGGGTGGCGGTGTTGCACATGGCCCGCATCCACGCAAGTACACACAGGCGATGCCGCGTAAGATGCGGCGATTAGCGGTTCGCTCAGCACTTTCAGCAAAACATGCCACGAGTGCAATTCATTTTGTGGATCAATTGACGTTTGAGCAGCCCCGCACGAGATCAATGATTGATTGTCTGGGTGCGTTGCAGCTAAGTGGTTCGACGCTGGTTGTACTTGCAGCAAAGAACGAGGCCGTAGAGCGCTCAGCCAGTAATTTGCCAGCAGTTAAAACGTTGCTAGCGAATTATCTGAACGTGATTGATCTTCTGAAGTATGATAACGTGCTTATGGTTCAACCAGCAGTCGCGATAGCCGAAGGTATTCTTGGGCAGGTGGATGTCGCACTGGCAGGTGAGGAGACCACATCATGAATCCACACCAGATTGTCATTCGGCCACTCATTACTGAGAAGAATACAAACCTGATGTCTCTTGGGAAGTATTCATTCCAGGTTGATCGCAATGCTAATAAGCCTCAAATTAAGTTGGCGATCGAGGCACTTTTCAGTGTTCGTGTTACTGCTGTCCATACCATGAATGTGCGCGGGAAACTGCGGCGGCGTGGTAAGGATTATGGGTATACGGCCGATTGGAAGAAGGCAATCGTCACATTGGCACCTGGCGATAGAATCGAACTGTTTGAGGGGGTGTAAGCAATGCCAGTACGAAAATACAAACCAACCTCAGCAGGTCGCAGAAATAGCTCGGTAGCGACATTTGATG
This sequence comes from Roseiflexaceae bacterium, assembly GCA_031362265.1. Lineage (GTDB taxonomy): Bacteria > Chloroflexota > Chloroflexia > Chloroflexales > Roseiflexaceae > JANLSE01. The sequence continues at coordinate 15,360 of JANLSE010000690.1, read as the reverse complement.
AGATTACGAAGTTTGAGCCTGAGAAGAGCTTACTAGAACCACTGCGAAAGAGCGGTGGCCGCAATAACCGTGGGCGAATCACTACCCGGCATCGTGGTGGTGGTAGTAAGCGCCATTATCGTATCATTGATTTCAAGCGCAATAAGCCTGGTGTTGTGGCAAAGGTTGTGGGTATTGAATATGATCCAAACCGGAGCTCACGAATTGCGCTTCTTCAGTATGCAGATGGTGAAAAACGCTACATCCTGGCACCAGTTGGTCTAAATGCTGGCGATACGATTTCAAGTGGGCCAGAAGCAGATATCCGGATTGGGAATGCGTTGCCGTTGCGGGTTATCCCGCTTGGTACACAGGTTCATAATATTGAACTCCAGATCGGCCGCGGTGGGGTCATGGTTCGCAGCGCGGGTGCTTCTGCGCAGCTCATGGCGAAAGATGGCGATTATGCTACTTTACGTATGCCCTCAGGCGAAATGCGTCAGGTACATGTCGAATGTATGGCCACGATTGGTCAGGTTGGTAATGTTGATCACCAGAATATTCGGCTAGGTAAAGCTGGCCGTAAACGCTGGGCGGGCCGCCGGCCCGAAGTTCGTGGATCTGCGATGAACCCACGCGACCATCCACATGGTGGTGGTGAAGGCCGAGCGCCACGTGGTATGAACCCCAAAACGAAGTGGGGTAAGCCAGCTCGCGGTGTCAGGACACGCAGAAACCCACGTACTGATCGCTTCATCGTGCGGCGACGCACCAAGTAACTGAGGAAACGTAATGTCACGTTCGTCTAAAAAAGGCCCTTACGTCGACGATCGCCTGCTAGCCAGGGTCGAGGACATGAACCGCGCGAACGAGAAGCGTGTCCTCCGTACTTGGTCACGCGACTCGACAATCTTCCCGCAGATGGTTGGCCACACATTGGCCGTCCACGATGGTCGGCGCCATGTTCCGGTCTATGTCACTGAAAATATGGTTGGCCACAAGTTGGGTGAATTTGCCCCAACGCGTACGTTTCGCGGCCATGGCGGCAAAAAGGCCGACAAACGCGGTAAGATGAAGTAGGGGACGACAATGCAGGCTAAAGCAATTACCAAATACCTTCGCATATCGCCCACCAAGGTACGGCCAGTTATGGACTTAGTCCGTGGAAAGCCGGTTGGGCGCGCACTAGCGATTCTTGAATACATGCCACATAAGGCAGCAAAAGAGATCGCTCGCACAATCAAGAGCGCTGCAGCAAACGCGGAGCATAACTTCGAAATGGATCCAGGCGATCTGACCATTAAGACGATCTATGCGGATGAAGGCCCAACACTCAAGCGCTTTATGCCCCGCGCACGCGGTCGTGGGGATCGGATGAATAAGCGTACCACGCATATCACGGTAGTCGTGGACGACGGTGCCGAGCTCTAATCTTGAAAGGCGGTTCCATTCGTGGGAAGAAAAGTCCATCCATACGGCTTTCGCCTCGGCTACATTAAAGATTGGCAGTCGAAGTGGTTCTCGGAACGCAGCTATACCGATCAGTTGCACGAGGATTTGCGCCTGCGAAAAGTCATCGCAAAAGAGCTCGAGAATGCTGGTGTAGCACGTATCGAGATTGAGCGATCGGCGAATAAAATCGAGGTGACAGTTTTCACTGCTAAGCCTGGTATTGTAATCGGGAAACGTGGTGCTAAGGTTGAGGATCTTACCAATGGTCTGCAGAAGCAGACGGGTAAGAAGGTTAAACTCAACATTCAGGAAATCCATCAGCCAGAGATTGAAGCGCAGTTGGTTGCCGAGAGCATCGGCGAGCAGATTACAAAACGCGTTTCGTACAAGCGTGCAATGAAGCAGGCTGTACAACGTGCAATGCGCTTAGGTGCACTTGGTGTCAAGATTAAGTGCTCTGGGCGGCTTGGTGGTGCTGAGATGTCGCGTATCAATTGGGAGCGTGATGGTCGTGTTCCATTACACACATTGCGCGCCGATATTGATTACGCGCAGGTTCATGCACATACAACATACGGTCGTATTGGTGTAAAAGTCTGGATCTATAAGGGTGATATTTTCCCAGGCCAGGAAAAGCCAACCGTCTCCTCAACCGCGGTACGCCCGCAACAAGAGGAGGAGGAGGAGCGACCACGTCGGCGTGGCGGTCGTGGTGGCGCTAGTGGCGCTGGCAGTGATCGCGGCGGTGGTCGTGGCGCGGCTGGCGGCGACCGCGGTGGTCGTGGTGGCGCTGGCGAGCGAGCTGGTGGCCGTGGTGGCCGTAGCCGCGGTTAGCATCGAAGGAGTACAGCTATGCTGATGCCCAAGCGCGTCAAGTACCGGAAACAGCAACGCGGTGGACGCAATAAAGGAATGGCGCATCGCGGGAATACCGTTGCATTTGGCGATTTTGGCCTGATTGCACTCGAACCGGCCTGGATTACAAGCCGCCAGATCGAAGCAACACGGCGCGCAATATCTCATCATATTAAGCGCGGTGGTAAAGTTTGGATCCGAATATTCCCCGATAAGCCAGTTACGGGGAAACCAGCAGAGACTCGCATGGGCTCCGGCAAGGGTGCGGTCGATCACTGGGTTGCAGTAGTCAAACCAGGTCGCGTAATGTTTGAGTTGGGTGGTGTCCGGCCTGAGGTAGCGCAAGAGGCTTTGAGCTTGGCCGCGCAGAAGATGCCGATCAAGTGTAAAGTTATTTCGCGTGAGGATGAGGAGGCTGGCGAATAATGAAGACAAACGAACTGCGTAACCTCGATGATGAGCAACTGAAAGCGCAGATCAAGGAACACTATCAAGAGCTGTTCAACTTGCGATTTCAGCAGGTGATGGGAAAATTAACTGCTACCGGACGCCCACGATTGGTGAAGCGTGAGATTGCGCGGATCAAAACAATCCTTCGTGAGCGTGAACTGGAGGCCTAAGTTACAGGGCCAGGAGCACAAAGACATGGTCGAAGGGCGACGACAATACAAGGTTGGGCGTGTGGTTAGCGACAAAATGGAGAAGACGGTTGTGGTTGCAGTCGATTATCTCAAACCACATCCGCTTTATCGGAAAATCATTCGCAAAACCAGTAAATTCCACGCGCACGATGAGCAGAACAACTGTAAGATCGGCGATGTGGTGCGGATCGGAGAGACTCGCCCGATCAGCAAGACGAAGCGTTGGGAGGTTATTGAAGTAATCACCCGCGTTGAGGAGGGATAGCGTGATCCAGCAGCAGACACGCCTCAAGGTCGCCGATAATACTGGCGCAAAAGAGATCATGTGCATCCGCGTGATGGGTGGTTCGCTAGTGCGCTATGGTTCAGTTGGCGATATTATCGTTGCGTCGGTCAAAGAGGCCAGCCCAGGCGGCACGGTCAAAAAGGGCGAGGTTGTTCGAGCAGTAATTGTTCGAACTGCAAAGGAATATGGTCGCCCAGACGGGTCGCATATCCGTTTCGACGACAATGCGGCTGTGATTATTGGTAAGGACAATAACCCGCGTGGCACGCGTATCTTTGGCCCGGTTGCACGTGAACTACGCGATCGTGCATTCATGAAGATTATATCGCTGGCACCGGAAGTCCTGTAGGTGAGGTTCAATATGCACGTCAAGAAGGATGATGAGGTCCTAATCATCAGCGGAAAAGACAAAGGTAAGACGGGGAAAATAAAGCAGGTTATTCCGTCTGAAACCCGTGTGATTGTAGAGGGTCTCAATATTGTCAAGCGCCACATGAAAGCGCGTGGGCCTGGCAAACCAAGTGGCATTATCGAGATGGAAGCACCACTGCATGCATCGAATGTGATGTTGCTTTGCCCCCATTCAAATGAGGCCGATAGCGAAACGCGAGAACGTGGCGAGCGCCATGCAACGCGTACTGGAAAGCGCTTTCTTGAGACGACTGATCATAAAGGTCGCCCTCGTAAAGTGCGGTATTGCAAGGTCTGTGGTAAAGACATCGACGAATAGGGCTAATCCAAGGTCGGAGGGTTTGGTGTGAGCAGAACCTTCCAATCCCTTGAGGAGTAGATCAATGGCATCGCGGCTTCGAGAAAAATTCCAGAGTGAGATCGTGCCGGCAATGATGGAGGAATTTAGCTATACCAGCGTCATGCAGGTTCCGCATCTGGATAAGGTGGTTCTTAATATTGGCCTCGGCGAGGCAGTGCAGAATGCGAAAGCATTGGATGCAGCAGTTGGTGATTTGACGGCAATAGCTGGCCAGAAACCGGTTGTCACGCGCTCCAAGAAGTCGATCGCATCATTCAAACTCCGCCAGGGGATGCCAATCGGCGCTATGGTCACGTTGCGTGGCGAGCGGATGTACGATTTTGTTGATCGATTTGTTAATATAGCGCTTCCGCGCTTACGCGATTTCCGTGGTATTAGTCGGCGCTCCTTTGATGGGCGTGGGAACTATAGTATTGGCCTTCGTGAGCAGATTTTGTTCCCGGAGATAGATTACGATAAAGTCGATAAGCTGCGCGGCCTTGAGATTTCGATGGTGACGACAGCTGTAGATGACGCACAGGGCTACGCGCTGCTGAAGCGTCTTGGAATGCCATTTCGCGATTAGCATCGGCCAGGAGCGGTCAAATCGCTCACCAGCCTGAGCAACTAAAGGAGCCTACGTTGGCTAAAAAGTCGCTGATAGCTAAGGCCTTGCGCACCCCAAAGTATACGGTGCGTGGCTACAACCGCTGCAAGGTCTGCGGCCGCTCGCGCGCCTATATCCGCAAATTTGGCATGTGCCGAATCTGCTTCCGCGAGCATGCACTCCGAGGGCTCATTCCCGGCGTGACAAAGTCGAGCTGGTGATCCCGATCTGTGCGCTATTTGGGGCAAGCCCCTATATTGCTGCTGACCATAAGGAGGAGCTCCTGTGAGCATCAACGATCCAATTGGTGATATGTTAACTCGTATTCGTAATGCCTGTATGGCCAGGCATACGACTGTGTCGATCCCATCATCAAAGATGAAGGTATCGATAGCTCAAATCCTTAAACGCGAGGGTTTTATTCGCGAATTTGAGATTCAATCCGGTAAACCATATGATACGATCGTTCTTACCCTAAAATATACCCAAGATCGCCAACCAGTGATTACTGGTTTGAAGCGGGTGAGTAAGCCTGGTTTGCGGATTTATACCGGCCATGCTGATATCCCGCGCGTACGTGGTGGCATGGGCCTAAGCATCCTCTCCACTCCAAAAGGTGTGCTAGCTGGGCATGAGGCCTGGCAACAGCATATCGGGGGTGAAGTTCTGTGCTACGTGTGGTAGGAGGATAGGAATGTCGCGCATTGGCAAAAAACCAATTTCGGTGCCGAAGGGCGTCGAACTGAACATTAGTGAGACGAATCTGGTAACGATCAAAGGGCCAAAGGGTTCGCTTGAGCAACAGTTACCATCAGATATGATTATCTCACTTGAGAATGGGGTGGCAACTGTCACCCGACCATCCGATCAGAAAGAACATCGCTCGTTGCATGGCCTTACTCGTACCCTATTAGCTAATATGGTCACAGGTGTCACTGAAGGATATCAGCGAACCTTGGAGATTAGCGGTATTGGGTATCGCGCGCAGCGTGAGGGTAAGAATATTGTTCTTTTGGTTGGCTATTCGCATCCGATTCGAATTATCCCACCAGAGGGCATTGTCTTTGAGGTGCTGGATAAAAAGAGTGCATCCGAACCACAGCAGGTCATTATTCGCGGTATCAACAAGCAGTTGGTTGGCGAAGAAGCTGCTAAATTACGTTCAATGCGACCACCAGAGCCCTATAAAGGGTATGGTATCCGGTACCAAGGCGAGCGTGTACGCCGTAAAGCTGGCAAGACTGGTAAAACGAAGTAGATTTCACATCGCTTGCGATAAGGGATGCAGTCCTTGTCGCCGGGAGGATGATCATGGCAAAACGCACTTCACGCGAGCTACGCATTCGGCGGCATACTCGTGTTCGCAAAAAAGTAGATGGCAACACCGAGCGGCCTCGATTGAGCATATTTCGTAGCAATACACATATCTATGCTCAAGTCATCGACGACTCGCAAGGTCGGACGTTGGCTGCAGCCTCGACAGTCGATAAAGTGTTGGTGTCAACATTGGTTGGCAAGACAAAGACAGAGAATGCACAGGCGGTCGGTAAAGCAGTTGCTGAACGAGCACTAGAGGCTGGAATCACTAAGGTTGTGTTTGATCGTGGTGGTTTCCGCTACCACGGGCGTATTAAGGCACTTGCCGATGCTGCTCGTGAAGCTGGGCTGAATTTCTAGTACGCTAATCCATGCGTACGTCTCCCATACGAATATTGGAGGAAACGTGGCACGAGGGCGAAATAATGCAAACGAAGAGTCGGAGTTCAAAGAACGTGTCGTTCAGATCAACCGCGTCTCAAAGGTTGTTAAGGGCGGTCGTCGCTTTAGCTTTAGCACTGTCGTTGTAGTTGGTGATGAGAAAGGCCATGTAGGGGTAGGAATGGGGAAGGCATCAGAAGTGCCAGAGGCCATTCGAAAGGGCGTCGAAGCCGCAAAGCGCAACATGATTTATGTTCCGCTGCATAATACGACCATCCCACATGAAGTAGAAACAGAATATGCTGCGTCCAAAATTCGCCTCATGCCCGCTTCAGCAGGTACTGGCGTAATTGCAGGTCGTGGTGTTCGCCCAGTTGTTGAGGCTGCTGGTATCAAGGACATACTTTCGAAGCGCTATGGAAGCAATAACCCGGTGAACGTGGTTAAGGCAACATTCCAAGCCCTGAGTGAACTTGTCTCGCTGGATGATATTGCGCGCCGCCGTGGCATGACCCCACACGAACTACGCCAGCGTATGTCGCGTCGTAAGCAGGGGCAGGAGGCCTAAGCATGGCAAAGTTACGTATCACCTATAAGAAGAGTGCGATTGGTTACAGCTATATGCAGAAGGAAACCATTCGCGCATTAGGCCTACGGAAGCTCAACAGCGCTATTGTTCAGGACGATACACCTTCTATTCGCGGTATGATCTTTAAAGTAAAGCATCTCGTTGTAGTTGAGGAAGTTGCTGGGGATGCCTCGGCTGAACAACCAGTTGTTTCGATCAAACCTAAGAAAGTGCGAGCTGCAAATCCGACAGCAAGCAATGAAGCTTCTGATAATTTGCAGGTAATCGAGGGTATTGGCCCAAAGATTGCATCTGTGTTGAATAGCGCTGGAATTACCACCTTTGCCCAGTTGTCCGAAGCATTGCCAGCACGTTTGTCTGAAATCATGCAGCAAGCAAAGCTACGCCTTGCCAACCCAGAAAGCTGGTCCGAACAAGCCGCTCTGGCTGCTGCTGGGAAATGGGATGATCTAAAAGTGCTCCAAGGGCAGCTGACCGGCGGTCGGCGCAGTGAGTGAGGAGAAGAGGATGAAGCTTCATGATCTAGTACCATCGCCAGGCTCACGACACAAGAGTAAACGTGTTGGTCGTGGTTATGGCTCTGGTAAGGGTAAGACTGCCGGTAAAGGTATGATGGGTCAGAAAGCCCGTTCGGGCCCAAATCCTTCTCGTACATTTGAGGGTGGTCAGATCCCGCTTGTTCGCAAGCTGCCATATTTGCGTGGCTTCAAGAATCGCTGGCGCCTTGATTATGAGGTGTTGAACTTGGAGCAGTTTGCTGAGTGGCCAGTTGAGATGCCGATAACTGTTGAGGCGTTGGTTGAGGCCGGTGTGATTGATTCGGGCCGTCCACTTAAGATTCTTGGCAATGGAGAAGTGGCTGCGAAGTTCACCATCCACGCACATAAATTCAGCGCTAGTGCACGGCAGAAGATCGAAGCTGCTGGTGGCCAGATTGTTGAAGTGCCTTGGTTGGCAGAGAAGCACAGCCGTAGCCAGGGCCCGAATCTAGCACAACGCAACCGGCGCAAAAGCGCGGACGCATAGTGAAGGTTGCCAGATAGTGTATCGGTTTGTGTGGTGAGTTGTGGGATGGATTGTTATTGACCCAGGCGAGGAGATCAGCGGATGCTAGAGTCAGTTCTTCGTGCATTACAATTGCCCGATCTGCGGCGGCGAATTGTGTTTACGCTGCTCATGTTGCTGGTTTTCCGGCTGATCGCGCACATTCCGGTACCGAATATTGATCCATCGGCTTTGCAGGCGCTCCAAGATGCACTGCAAAACAACCAACTTGCACAATTGCTGAACATTTTTGCAGGTGGCGCATTGCAGAATCTCTCGGTTGCTGCAATGGGTGTCTACCCGTATATTACTGCGCAGATTATTGTGCAATTGTTAACTCCACTCATCCCCGCACTCGAGGAGTTGCGAAAAGAGGGTGAGCAGGGCCGCGCACGAATGAATCAGATCACCTTTATCTTGACGCTTCCAATGTCGTTTTTGCAAGCGTATGGGCAGGTGGTAACTCTTGAGCGTGGCCTCGGGCTTGGGCAAAGCCTATTTCGATCACCATTCGACCTTGTGACAAATTTTTTGCCAACCTTTACAATTCTGGTATCTATGGTTGCTGGGTCGATGTTTCTGATCTGGTTGGGCGAGCAGATACAAGAACGTGGTATCGGGAATGGTATTTCAATGATTATCTTCGCGGGGATTGTCTCAAGACTCCCGAGTTTGGTAATCCAAAGCTTTACGAGTGTTGAGCTTGGTGGGTTAGAGACAATCATTGGGCTTATAGCATTTCTTGCGATTGCGCTTCTCACGATTGTTGGTATCATCCTTATGCATGAGGGGCAGCGTCGTATTCCTGTTCAATATGCGAAGCGTGTACGTGGTAATCGAGTGTACGGTGGGCAGAGCAGCCATATTCCGCTGAAGGTGAATATGGCCGGTATGATTCCGCTGATTTTTGCACAAAGCATTATCATATTCCCCGGTACAATCGCTTCATATGCGTGTCCAGAGCAGGTGGCTCCGGCTGGTGCGAGCGTATTGAAGCAGTTTGCCTGTGGGGTATATCAAACATTTAGCCCAGCTACGGGTGCCAATGTGCGTACCGGTGGAAGTATTGTATATTCGCTCTGCCTGTTTCTGCTAGTCTACTTTTTTACTTACTTTTACACCAAAGTCATTTTCGAACAGCAGAATATTCCTGATACACTTCAGAGGAACAGTGGCTTTATTCCTGGGATTAGGCCAGGAAAGCGTACTGAGGAATATTTGGATGCGGTTGTCTCACGAATAACGCGTGTTGGTGCATTGTTTTTAGGTTTGGTGGCAGTATTGCCATTCTTGACCCAATTGATCACAGGCGTGCCGATTGGCCTTGGTGCAACAGCACTGCTGATTGTGGTTGGTGTGGCCGTTGATACAATGCGCCAGATCGAAGCACAGCTTGTCATGCGAAATTACGAGGGATTCATCAATCGATAGCACATCTGGCCGCAGTATGGTACGAGTTAAGGCTGTGGGCTGAGCAAAGGGCGTGTCCATGGATATCATTTTGCTTGGTGCACCTGGTGCGGGGAAGGGAACGCAGGCCCATGTGCTGGAGGAACATAGCGATTTGGTACATGTGGCGAGTGGAGATCTTTTTCGCGCTGCGCTACGCCAAGGCACAGAACTCGGCATGCTTGCAAAATCATACATGGATCGGGGTGAACTAGTTCCGGATGAAGTTGTTATCCGAATGATTATTGAGCGAATAAGTCAGCCCGATTGTTCTCGTGGGGTTATCTTTGATGGGTTTCCTCGAACACGCGATCAGGCTTGGGCACTAGAGCAAGAATTGAAGCAGCATGATCGTAAGATAGACTGTGTATTGTACTTGCGAGTGCCTGAGGATGTGTTGTTACGGCGAATAGCAGGCCGGCAAACTTGCAAAACTTGTGGGTCCACTTATAATGTATACTATTTCCCATCCAAACGCCCGGATGTTTGTGATGATTGCGGTGGGAAACTGTATCAGCGTAGCGATGATATGATGGAAACCGCTCGACATCGATTAGAAGTGTATTTTGCTCAAACGATGCCATTAATTGAGTATTATCGCGATCAGGGCAATTTGGCCGAGATCGATGGGCAGCGAGAGATATCATTGGTAACAGAGGCGATGCTGAACGCACTAGATGTGGCCAGCGCAAGCAAAACCTCACAAACAGCCTAAGGGAGGCGTATGTCGAAGAAGAAGGACACGCTCGAAATGGAGGGGACGATTACGGAGCCATTGCCTAATGCCATGTTCCGGGTGCAGCTCGAAAATGGCCATGAAGTGTTAGCTCATATTTCGGGTAAAATGCGAATGAATTATATTCGAATTTTGAAGGGTGATCGTGTCCTAGTTGAATTATCACCATACGATCTGACTCGTGGTCGGATAACGTATCGGTATAAATAGCGGGTCGAGATATAAATCGCTGCCCGCCCGTTGGTAGGGCAGTTTGTGTGTGTTTACTGATAAGATAGCAAGATAGATGCCTGCGGTTGCTGGCTGTGGGTTAAGAGGAAGGAGCGGATCGTGAAGGTTCAAGCGTCGGTAAAACCGCGTTGCGAATACTGCAGAGTAATCAAGCGTAAAGGTGTTCTGCGCGTTATCTGTAGCCGCCAGCCAAAGCATAAGCAGCGCCAGGGATAAGCGCGCTAGGATATTGAGAGGAAATCATGGCTCGTATCGCCGGGATCGATATTCCACGTAATAAGAAGATTGAAGTTTCGATCCGTTACATTTATGGGATCGGCGCTTCGAATGGAATGGATATTCTCCAGCGTGCAAATGTTAACCCGAATATTCGGGTGCGGGATTTGACGGAAGAGGAAGTAAATCGAATCCGTGAAATCGTGGAGCGAGAGTATCGAGTTGAGGGTGATCTTCGACGCGAGATTCAGCTGAATATCAAGCGCTTGATGGATATTGGTTGCTATCGAGGTTTACGGCATCGCAAGGGCATGCCAGTGCGGGGTCAGCGTACACGTACTAATGCACGTACACGACGCGGGCGTAAGGGTCAAGCGATTGGCATCAAGAAGAAAGTCAAGAAGTAGTAGCCGATGTGTGGGTGAACTACCCAGGCATCATATACGAGGTACACAGCAAGTATGGCGAAGCAGCAAGCAAAGGGTGCCGCCGCAACCGCGAAACGCCAGCGTGGCAAGCGCCGTGAGAAGAAGAACGTGCCACGTGGGCAGGCGCATGTACAAAGCACGTTTAATAACACGATCATTACTATTACCGACCCAATTGGTAATGTGATTTGCTGGTCGAGCTCAGGCCAGAATGGTTTTAAAGGCTCGCGTAAGAGTACACCATACGCTGCACAAATGGCGGCAGAGGTTGTTGCTCGGAAGGCGATGGAAAATGGCATGCGTTCTATTGAGGTCTTTGTAAAAGGGCCGGGTTCAGGGCGTGAGTCGGCGGTTCGCTCGCTTCAGTCAGCTGGGCTGCAGGTTATCTCGATCACTGATGTTACGCCGATCCCACACAACGGCTGCCGCCCACCAAAGCGTCGGCGGGTTTAAGGGAGGGGAGAGAATTTCATGGCTCGCTATCGCGGTCCGGTCGGTAAAATTAGCCGACGTTTTGGAATTGGGATTACGGCAAAAGGGCAGCGCATCCTAGAGAAGCGTCCCTTCCCGCCAGGCCAGCATGGCCCTTCGGCACGCCGGCGCCAAGTATCGGATTATGGTATCCAACTCATGGAAAAGCAGAAGGCACGCTATATGTATGGCGTGTTGGAAGCGCAGTTTCGCCGGATATTTGAAAAAGCTCAGCGTGTTCCAGGAGAGACGGGTACTGCTCTCTTTGGCCTCCTTGAGCGACGGCTCGACAATGTCGTTTACCGCATGGGCTTGGCAACTACGCGTAATCAAGCACGCCAGTTGGTGGCTCATGGCCATATCACCGTAAATGGGCGGAAGACCAATATTCCTTCATATACGGTACGCGTTGGTGATAAGATTACGGTTCGTATTCAGAGCCGTACGCGAATGTATTTCAAGAACTTGGTTGACGGCGGTGAGTTGGGTAAACAGAAGGTGCCAGATTGGCTACGCTTCTACACATCGGATCTCAGTGCTGAGGTGGTGACACTGCCACGCCGTGAGGATGCTGAGCAGGGCATCAATGAGCAGCTGATCGTCGAGTTCTACAGCCGGTAAGGCGCAGCAAAAGCAGTTGAGCAGAGATATGTGGCTCAGCCTTCTTGTGTGCAATTGTGCAAGCGCAACCGACCGTTATGTGTAAGAAGGAGGCATCCGGTGCTGGACATCGCCATGCCAAAGATAGATGTGGTTCAGGCGGCTGAAAATTATGGGCGTTTCAAGATCGAGCCGCTCGATCCCGGCTATGGGCATACCCTTGGAAATGCGCTTCGGCGCGTGCTATTGTCGTCCATCCCGGGCTCGGCAATTACTAAAATTAAGATCGATGGTGTGTATCACGAATTCTCAACTATCACTGGCGTCAAAGAAGATGTCACCGAGATAGTTTTGAATATCAAAGGTATTCGTCTGCGATCATATGCAGAGCGCCCGGTGAAAGTGATTTTAACGAAGCAAGGTCCGGGAATTGTGCGGGCAGCTGATATCGATTCACCAAGTAATGTTGAGTTGGTGAATCCGAATCATTATGTTTGTACGCTCGATTCAGACAGTGCGATGCTTGAGATCGAAATGACGGTTGAGCGTGGTCGGGGTTACCTTCCAGCAGATCAGCGGGATGCGTTGCCGATTGGTGAAATTCCAGTCGATGCGATTTTCACGCCAGTGCCGAAGGTGAACTACGTTGTAGAGAACACACGTATTGGCCAGGCGACTGATTTCGATAGGTTGATTATTGAAATCTGGACCGATGGAACTATCAAAGCGGGAGATGCGCTTAGCCATGCAGCGCAGGTGCTTGTTCAGTATAGCCAAACAATCGCGGATTTCAATCGTTTGGCAACGGATCTGGATTTGCCTGTGACTGGCCCGGGCGGTTTGGCCATTCCTGCTGATATTTATGATACGCCGATTGAAGAACTTGATCTTTCCACCCGTACCTATAACTGCTTGAAGCGTGCCGATATTACCAAAGTCGGTCAGGTACTGGAGATGGATGAGAAGGCGCTTCTATCGGTGCGGAACCTTGGGCAGAAGTCCATGGAAGAGATCCGCGATAAGCTGATTGAGCGTGGTTATATTCCGCGCGGGGTTAGTACTTCGTCGAATGGCGCTGAGCTTGGCGGCTAGTTCACTACTGAGGACGGGACAATGCGACATCGCAAGTCGACTTTTAAACTTGGCCGTGATTATGAGGCGCGTAAGGCGCTCATCCGTGGCCTGATGATCTCGCTGATACAACATCGTAAGATCAAGACAACGATCGCGAAGGCGAAGGCTGTTCAGCCAGAGATAGAAAACCTACTTTCACTGGCTCGGCAGGATACGCCTCATGCGCGGCGGATGGCACTTTCGCGGCTGGCGAGCAAAGATGCAATGCGTCTGCTTTTCGCCTTTGCTCCAGCCCAATATGCCGACCGACAGTCGGGGTTTACACGCATTACAAAGCTTGGACCACGCCTTGGCGATGCTGCTGAGATGGTGGTATTGGAGCTACTGTAAATCGTGCATAATGTTGCTATGCGGATCGAATATGATGGGACTGACTTTGTCGGTTCGCAATGGCAAACAAATGGTCGATCTGTTCAGGCAGCTTTAGAGGAGGCCTGGCAATCGCTCACACAAGAGCAGCGGCGTGTACAACTTGCAGGCCGAACGGACTCAGGGGTGCATGCACGTGGGCAGGTCGCGAATGTGCAGACGGAAACATCCCACGACCATGCAACGATCGTGCGGGGCATGAATGCGTTGTTACCCGATGATGTTGGAGTGTTGCATGCTTGGGCGGTTCCGCTCGATTTTCATGCGCGTCACACAGCTGTCAGGCGTGAGTATCGCTATTTGATCGATAATGGGCGGGCATCATCGCCATTACTCAGGCGTCATACAATCTATGTTGAGCGATTGCTTGATGTAGATCGTATGGATGTGGCACTTCAGGGTTTGATCGGAACCCACGATTTTGTGGCTTTTTCCGATGGCCCACAGGAAGGTTCGACCGTTCGATCAGTTCTTGCAATTGGTTGTACACGCACCGAGGTGTGGGGGCAGCCGGTTGTGATGGTCGAGATTGCAGCAAACGCATTCTTACGACACATGGTGCGGAAGATTGTTGGAAAGCTGTTGTTGATTGGTGAAGGGCGCTTAGAACCAGATAGCCTCGCAGCGACGTTGCGTGGCACTGAACGTAAACCGCCATTGGCACCAGCACATGGGCTCTACTTGATGAATGTGGTCTATCCAGGTGCAGCCGCATCTGTGTCATAAACCAAACATCGTAACAAGGATCGTGGGATGAAGACCTACTCGCAGAAGGCATCGGAAGTCCAGCGCGACTGGCATATTGTTGATGCCGCAGATCAGACACTTGGACGGTTGGCAACACAAATTGCTGTGTTGCTCCGTGGTAAGCACAAGCCAACCTTTAGCCCGAACCTGGATGGCGGCGACTTTGTGGTCGTCGTGAATGCAGAAAAGGTTAGGCTATTAGGCCGTAAGCCCGATCAGAAGATGTACTATCGGCATTCTGGTTACCCAGGTGGTTTCAAAGCTATCCCATTCAAGCGGATGATGTCGAATCATCCGGATCGCATTTTGCGATTTGCGGTGAAGGGAATGCTGCCAAAGACCCGTTTGGGACGCCAGCAATTGACCAAATTGCGGATTTATGCCGGCCCGAAGCACCCGCACGCTGCACAACAGCCGAGGGTCTATACTCCACGACCAAACGGTTAGGACGAGAGGAAGCGATATGACAGAGAAACGCTACTATCAGGGTACTGGTCGCCGCAAGACGGCAGTCGCCCGTGTCCGGCTGTTTCCGGGCAGTGGGGAAATTGTTGTCAATGGCAAAAGTGTGATGGAATATTTCGGTGGACGTGAGCTGTTCCACCGCGAAGTGGCACGACCATTAGAGTTGGTCGGGATGGCAAGCTCATTTAATGTATTGGTTAAGGTTAATGGTGGTGGTGCTTCAGGTCAGGTCGGTGCCGTACGCCATGGTATTTCACGAGCATTGCTCGATGTGAATGCAGAACTGCGACCAACACTGAAGAAAGCGGGTCTGTTAACACGTGACCCACGTGCCAAAGAGCGTAAAAAGCCTGGCCTTAAGCGTGCTCGTAAAGCACCTCAGTATACCAAGCGCTAATGCTATTCTGAACTCTCGCCCGTATTGGGGTAGGGGTTACAGAACATTACAATATCCCTCGTACTGGTTGAGTTTTCGTTACTCGTCTGGTCCGAGGGATTTGATTTCTGGCGGCTTACTTACTCGCAACACATGCACGGAGCGCCTCAACATGGTAGGCATTGCCAATCACAAGCGGCTCGGGGAGCACTGATCCATCGCGTGCCATTTGTGGC
>JANLSE010000664.1:0-2274 GCA_031362265.1 Roseiflexaceae bacterium | reverse complement strand
GGAGGTAGTGCAGTGCCTGTCGGCCAGATTGGCACCCCACCACCACCGATCGAACATCTTTCGGAGTTGTTGCTTGATAGTAGCTACGCACGCCGCGCTGAGGGCTATAACGAGACATGGGCCTTCCATCAGGCGGCAGTGCAGAATAGTCTGGGCTTCCCGATCGCACGGAGCCAGATGCTCAGTGTTGCTGGGAAAACCTATAACTACCAGCCATTTGCGCGCGACACGCTCTTTTGTGAGGTGCCAAACTGGGGGGATGTACAACGCCTTTCGGAACTACTCGCTGGCAGCATCCCGCCCGCCGGATCGCTTGGCCGTGCGCTACTCGATGCTACGTACCAAACTGGCGGGGCTGTGTTTCATCCAGATTGGGCATTCCATCAGTATGCTATCGCTGGTGCCGGGCTTGGCCCACCACTGGCCGAGAGCAAAACGGTTGTTGTTGGCGGAGTTACCTATAGTTATCAGATTTACGCCACCGATACAATCTATAACTCAGGCCAGGAATGGAGCAATATTAAGCGGTTGAGTGCGCTAGCAAATAGTACCAACCCAGCTGAGGTGGCCGTACGCGATGCGCTGCTCACAAAAACATATGAAGCGGCAGGTATGCAATACCGCCCAGATTGGGCATTCCATCAACTTGGCCTGAAACTCGCACTAGGTGCCCCACTCGGTAAGGCTGATCCAGTAGCCATGGATGCGAGTCAGTACAATTTTCAGGTCTATGCAACCGACACACTCTACAATCTGATTCCAAACTGGAGTGATGTGAAGCGCCTCTCCGAGCTTGTTGCAACCGGCCCGCGCCGCGCTGTGCTCTCCGCCGAGGCAACCAGCCGACCAAAGGCGGTTCTTTCTGCGGATGTACAGTACGACCCAGAACTCAAGGAGCATTATGTCGTACGCTACCGTGTGCCAGGAATGGGACCATCGGCCTATACAAGCCGTGGCAAAGCCAAAATCAGCGTGCTTATTGTTCATGCCAGTAGCGGCTCAACCGAGGCGACCCTAGAACGCATGACTGCCGCAGGTGCAAAATCGATGTCGCACTACTATATCGCCAATGATGCGCAAATATACCGCCTACTCAGTGATCGTCAAGCTGCCAAGCACGCCGGAATGGCAACATGGAATGGCAGCAGGCGCAATATGAACCGGATCAGCCTTGGCATCTCAGTTGAACGTTCACGTCGTGGGTTCAGTCCAAAACAGCTGGCGGCACTTCACGACTTGATTAGCACTTTGCGTGCAACCTACAATATCCCCGCCAATGCGGTGATCCGTTGGGCCGATCTGGTGCCAGGCAAGGGTGGGAATGTGGAAGGGCTACGTCTGAAAGCGTAGTAGCGCAGAATACGAGACACGGAGACACGGAGACACGGAGACAGGGTGACAGGGTGACACGGAGACAAGGTGACAAGGTGACAGGGTGTTGAACCTAATATGTTGCGTCTTTGTGCCTTTGCGTCTTTGCGTTAAAATTTCCCTTCCCGCCTTTCCGTTCTTGCATTCTTGTGCTTTCCGTTCCATCGTTCATCGTTCCATCGTTCCATCGCTATAGAAGGGAAGTAGGATGCCAATCAATTTTGATACACTCAAGCCGAATCGCGAGTTTACCGAGGTTGCTGCGGATGCACTGGTAGGCGAAATCTATGCCTTGTTGCCAAAGGCCACTCGTGAGCAATTAGCATTTGGGTATGTCGTCACGGCGCTTGGTGATGGCAAATACGTGGTAGTGCGCTGGATCGAGATCGAGGAGATTGCGCGCCGTGCTGGAATCGGTAGTGTGCGCGGCCTGAAGCTGACCGAATTGGCGACCATGCCTGCACCAACTGATCCAGTGCCACCAGGGGGCTACCCAAAACTGGCCGATTATACATTTAAGGATCTACAGCGCTTTCTGCAGCCAGTTGAAGCAGTTGAACAAAGCACAACCACTACCCAGGATGCCCGCGACCTGCGTGATTCTCACCCTGGCAAGCGCCTCGTGGTATTGAATGGTGGCCAGGTGAGTGCCTTATTGACAGTCGAACTACTCTCGGGCGATACGCTGAGTAACGACCCCTTCAAGCGTGGCGGGGCTGTACTGAGTGTCAATACCAACACCTCAAGCGCAAAGCCACCAGCTGATCGCACCGCTGGTGACGAACCAGGAGCCACAGTGGCACGCGCGGAAGCGGCGGTTGAACCAAAGCCAGAACGGGTCATTAACTACTGGATCAATCAACTGGATGACACAGGGAATTCCACTCCAATTAACGACAGTAC
>JANLSE010000590.1:0-16675 GCA_031362265.1 Roseiflexaceae bacterium | reverse complement strand
CACCCGGCGCATGCCCAGTTGGCAGTTCAAAGCGCAGACGACCCTGGCTGGCCAGGTCCGCAGCAGAACTCCGCCGATCAATCGCATGTTCAGGCAGCGTATCCCGTAAACGACGCTCAACAAAACCAGCGGTTGGCCGCTCTGGCACCACGGTAATCAGTGTAGATTGAACAACAATGAGGCCATCATCGGCCGTAAATTTCGCGGCATTATGCAGCAGATTCAATAACACCTGGCCAACCCGATCACGGTCGATGATCACAAGCGGCAACTCAGAATCGACATGCATCTCAAGCTTCTGATTCTTACGATCAGTCTGGAGCCGAATGCGCTCAATTGCCCGTAGAACAACTCCATCCAGCGCAACTGGCACAAACTGCAATAGCACTCGACCAGATTCAATCTGCGATAGCTCATGTAACTCATTCACAAGCTGGGTTACCGCATCAATCTCCTGCGACATCTGGCCCAACATTCGATGTGCAATTGGTGCTGGCGGCTCGGTCTGGAGGGTCTCAACCAGCAACTTCACCGATGCAAGCGGCGTACGCAATTCGTGAGAAATATTCGCCACCAAGTCACGCCTGGCCCGTTCAAGCATATTCAGTTGTGTCACATCCCGCACCACAAGCACAATACCAACCACCCCATCGCCACTATAACGTGTCGCTCGTAGCCGCAGCGTCTGCCCGGTGGTTGGCGGTTGAATCACCAACTCACGCACATCGCCATCACGAAGCACATCAGAGACAAGACTATCGACTTGATAATCGCGCAAAATAGTGATCAGCCCTTGCCCCAAGTGTGGATCACTGATCCGTAGCAGGGCCTCAGCCTGTGGGTTGAGGTAGCGTACCCGCCGCTCTGCATCCAAAATCAGCAAACCAGCATCAATTGAGGCAGCGGCGGCATCAAAAAGCGGCTTGAGTGAATCCTGCCGCGGCGGAAGAGGAACCGGCGCTAACAGCTGCTTTCGCAACCTAAATGCCCACCACAACACAATAACAAGCGCAACGACAAGCAGCACAACGAGGATAAGCAGAAGTTCCACGCAAATACTCTATTCAACAAGTGACTGATCAGCCCAAACCGTCACCCTCAATCATCCTTATCCTGGTATCTCAAATCGATAGCCAACGCCACGCACGGTTTGGATATACAGCGGCTCACTAGGATTTCGCTCAACCTTTTCGCGCAACCAACGAATATGGACATCGACTGTGCGGCTTTCACCAACAAAATCGTACCCCCATACGCGCTCTAGCAAAACATCACGCGAAAGCACCATACCCCGATTGCGAATCAGACATGTGAGCAGATCAAACTCTTTTTGTGAGAGCGCCACCTCAACACCGCCACTCCATGTGCGCCGCGAGCCAGTATCAACACGCACCTCGCCCGCCTCCAAAACCTCACGGTTAGCGCCAAGGTGCCGATCCGTTCGCCGCAGAATCGCCCGTACTCGCGCAAGGAGTTCGCCAAGGCTAAACGGCTTCGTCACATAATCATCAGCGCCCAATTCCAACCCTGCGATCCGATCAACTTCATCCTGGCGGGCTGTTAACATCAATATTGGTATGGTGCTCTCTTGGCGCAATATTCGGCATACCGAAAAGCCATCCAGCCGTGGTAGCATGATATCCAACACCACAAGATCTGGTTGCATCTGCCGAGCACGTTCAAGCCCTACAACCCCATCATTGGCAACAACCACACTATAGCCTTCACGTTCGAGATTATAGCGCAGCGTTTCCGCCAAAGTCTCTTCATCCTCAACCAATAATATTGTTGCCATGTGGCCTACTTCTTATACTTGATTAACCAGCAAGTGCGAACACAACAAACTGTTGTCTTGTGACACACACATCTGCCACCCTGTCACTCCGCTACTGCTCGCCCAACACCATCCACAGCTCGACACACATGAATTGTTGTTGTATTTCCAGTAGCAGCCAGATAAGCAGCAGCCACAAACTCACTAAATGCATCAACCGCACCCGGCTCAACAAGGCTTACCGTACAGCCGCCAAACCCAGCACCTGTCAACCGAGACCCATAACATCCAGGTGCTTGCTGTGCGGCATCCACAAGCGTATCCATGGCTGGCACGCTTACCTCATAATCATCACGCAAACTTGCATGTGAGGCATTCATCAACTTGCCAAATGTCACTAAATCGCCTGACTCCAGCGCAGCCGCACTTTGCAGTACACGTGCATTTTCACTCACAACATGGCGCGCTCGTGCATACACAACTTCAGGCAACTCAGCCGCATGCTCTGTTAGTTGTTCCATATTGATATCACGCAATGCCCGAATCTTAGGGTAATAACGCTTCAAGATCAGCACGGCCTGCTCGCACTCCTGGCGGCGTTGATTATATGCCGAAGCAGCAAGCGCCCGCTCAATATGGCTGTCGCAGACAACAATCCGCACATCCGCTGGCATTGGTACACTACGATAACTCAAATCCCGACAGTCGATCAGGAGCGCATGATCGGCCTGCCCCAATGCCGAGATAAACTGATCCATAATGCCACACTGGACACCAACAAACACATTCTCGGCACCCTGCGCAAGCAGCGCCAATTCCTCACCTAGAATATTCAAGCGGCTCAGAATCTGGAATGTATAGCCAACTGCAACCTCTAATGCCGCCGAAGAAGAAAGCCCCGCCCCGCGTGGCACATCACTCGTAATCACCAGACTTGCCCCGCCCAACTGATGCCCTGCCGTCAGCAATCCCTTGACGACTCCACGGACATAGTTACTCCAATGTTTGATCGGGCTACGCTCGATCCGATCCAGCGAAAATTGATCCTCATCGCGTAGATCGAGTGCCGCCATCCGAACAAAGCGATCCTCACGAGCCCGTGCGGCCACATACGTCGCCCGATCGATCGCTACTGGAAAAACAAATCCATCGTTATAATCGGTATGCTCACCAATTAAATTGACACGCCCAGGCGCGCGTACAATCAAACGTGGTGGAACCCCAAATTGGCGCTCAAATTGCGCCCGAATATCATTCACATCTAACATGATCGCCTCTCACCGCTTCACCCTGCGGCCTCTGACCCATCCATTTGATTATAACATACGCCCTTCAGCGTAGGGGTTTTGCGGTTGGCCCACACAAAACTACATCAAACGACTGAATTGACATTCTGGATAGTACGGGGTATTCTTGCATTAATCCGAATATGCAATAATTTGCATAATCAAATAATGAAGGATATCATATGAGCACAAACACTATTCGTATGCGGCTTCCTATTGTTGAAGCGCGTGCTATGCAATTACCAGCCGAACAAGCACTAGTGAGTATGTCGCTCTTACAGGCGGAAGCGACCGTGCGCCAACCAGGGCCACTTGGTTGGCATGCCGAACAGCACGACGAGCCCAATAGTTGGGCGGCCACAGCGATGCGCACACTCAGCCAGGCCGAAATAGCGACGAATCAGCTCATCTTCAATCAGTTAGCGAGTGCGCTAATACCGGTCCGCGAATTCGCCAGTTTCCCTGAGTATCTGGAGGATCTTGCAGCCACACCAGCTGAGGAACTACGCAATCGAATTGGCTCACTGGACGATCCCGCAGCACAGGCACTCTACCAGGATCCACCAGCACTGAAAGATTTACTCGTTGAGCATCTGCACATGCTCTGGGATCGGCTACTAGCAAACGAATGGCGGAAAATGACGCCTCGACTTCAGTCGATTACCCAAACACTGCAACAGCGCGATATACCACCAAACAACGCCCCTGCCACAATCCGGGCAGTGCTCGGGCGTGATCTCCCAATCGAGATCACCGCACAACTCGCCAGCATACACACTATCATCATTGTACCAAGTGTACATATAGGAGTCTTTGTGGCGCAATATAGCCAACCTGGCAGGCTCTTACTCTTCGTTAGTTGGAGCATTATCACAGGTTGGGCATTGCGCCAATCGCCCTTACGCCCAGCCGAAATACATGCGCGTATGGCACCGCTCGCCGACGAAAATGCCCTGAAGATCCTCGATCTATTGGCACAGCATGGTGAGCAATCTTCACAGGAGCTTATCGCGAGCCTATCAACCAGCCAAAGTAGTGTTTCGCGCCACCTCAAAAGCCTTGGATCGTACCTGATTGAGCGGCGCGCCGAAGGTGCCAACAAACGCTATCAAATCAACTACAGTCACCTTGAGTGGAGCATCGTTATGTTGCGGCGCTTTCTCGAAGCCGATCAGATACGTATGAATGAACCAGAGCGGGTCGTTGGCCCACAGCGTACTAGCACCCTTCCAACCGAGGTGATCGGTGATCTCAAGCGCTTCAGCGATACCCAGGGGCGGCTTACTGCCTTCCCAACCCGTCGCAATGACCAACTGATGGTACTGAACTATCTGATCAAACGCTTCGAATATGGCCGTATGTATGCTGAACGTGAGGTCAACGAAATTATTCGCGGCGTGTTGAATCCACAGTTCGATGATTTTGTGACACTTCGGCGCGAGCTTTATAACAACATGCTGCTTGGCCGTGAGCGTGATGGATCACGCTACTGGCGTATTTCAAAGGAAAGCCAATAACCGCCACTAGCTAGCCCATAACCCATGTTCGGTCGTTGATCTCCGCCGACACCACCTTCCTATTTGTCGCCCGGCACTAGCCACACATGGTTAGCGACCGGGCATGTTTTCGTTCTCACAGCTTGTGATTCATGTGCCATCTTGAAACCTTCATTACAGGCACCGGCTGTTCTCAGATTCATATCAGTTTGGCATCATTCGATGAGTCATCATATTGCAATCTATTCATCTCGCGCCTAGTCGTAATTGTATATAAAATGTTAGTAATAAATGATAACGAGTAGTACCAGAGCTGAAGGACACCCATATGCGAGTGCTGATTGTTGATGACAACGATATATTCCGCAAACTATTGCGGCGGCTACTCGAAACGCCTGGAATCCAGGTCGTGGGGGAAGCCGTTAATGGAGAGGCAGCGGTTGTAGCTGCTGCGAAACTCCAGCCAGATGTAGTACTGAGCGACTATCATATGCCAATCATGGATGGGTTAGCAGCCGCACGCAGGATCACCGCTGCACCAAATCATATTCCAGTAGTGGTGCTCACAAGCGATCCCCGCGCAGCTATCGATGATGGCGCACCCGAAGCCGGGGTAGCCCAAGTGCTTCAGAAGGGCTGTTCGCCAAAAGTACTTCACGCGGCATTGTATGCGGCAGTGAGGTAACCCCTGTCTTTGTAAACCTGTCAGGGTGCGGCTAGGACTGCTCTCAGCACTCCAATGGCTCTGAGAGCCGCACCTGACAGGTTTATACCATGCCTCAGGAATAGAAGACGCACGCTCCTGTAAGGGAACGTGCGTCGTTGTTTTATTTATGTAGGTGAATGACACCTTCTCTTCAATCACCACACCAAGCAGTTATGGGCGCAAGGTACAGAGTGCCTGACGAATTTCACCAAGATGGTACGCAGTGTGCGCAATGACCGCGATTGCACTGCCGATTTCAACCTCACTTGGCCAGCCTGGCGCTTCCTCAATCAGGCGAATAATCCGCTGATAATTCGTGCGCAGTTCCACCTGAATTGCCTGCCACTCATCCGGTGTCACACTACTGACAGTACGCCAGATCGCACCCCAATCCGCTCGCGGGTAGTTTGGATCACGCACACTGTTATCAACCACATCAAGATAAAATGCGGTATGTTTGACCTGCGCTGCCAGGGTTGCGCATTTCCCACCAACTGGAATCGATGCCTCAGTTGCACTAATATTAGAAAGCGTCTCGAATAATGATGTACCTCGATCCAAATAGCACCCATTTACCGAGTCAAACGTTTCATTCAGGAGCATGAGTAATGCTTTTGTGAAGTGTGCCGACTCAATTGTGCTCATTAGAAGAACCCTAGCTCATCGCGTGCTTCTTGTGTCATCATGGAGGGGTTCCAAAATGGCGTCCAAACCAGATTGATCTTCACATCCTCAATCTGTGGGTAGACAGCATTCAGACCAAGCACTTCACGTTTGGCCTGATCAAGAATCTGTGGCCCAGCTGGACATGCTGGGGTTGTTAGGGTCATATCGACCGAGATCGTCTTACCCTCTTCCAGAACTTCGACGTTATACACCAGCCCAAGATTGACAATATCTAGCCCAATCTCAGGGTCAACCACATTCTTCAGTGCACTACGCACAAGCTCATCAGTTAGCATGGAATTCCTCCAGGTATAGCTATTCAGTAAGCCATGATACCACATCCCCTGGATTGTAGTTGGTATTCACAAATTGTCATAACACATTACGCAATACAGGAGCATTTGTTATAGCTGTGTACTATTACCTGATGCTCAACTACTACGCTACTGCTTGCTGCTCTTGTGTACCTGTATGCCCCTCTTCTAGGCGCATAATCGAAGGCGATAACAAGCACCCAATCATAAGAAAGAAAACGGCAACCGCGCCAACCAAATACCAAGTCTGTACACCAAAGCGATCGGCAATCGGCCCAGCAAACGCCAGGCCAAGTGGTGCCATTCCCATCGAGACACTACCAAGCACGGTGAAAACCCGCCCTTGCATCTGCGGCGTTACGACTGTCTGCAAGATCGCCATAAACGGGCCATTTGTTAGTGATCCCATAACCCCCATAATGATCATCCCAGCCACACCCAAGAGGAATATATTCGATGGAGCCAGCCCTATCATCAGGGTACCGACTGTCATCCCAAACATGCCCAATACCGCCGTTAGGATACGCCGCTTAAAGCCACCCCATACGCCGAGGAGCACCCCACCAACAATAATACCAACACCCATGCCCGCTTCCATTCCTGCCAACTGAATAGCCCCACCCTCGAAATGGCGCGTCACCAAGATCGGCATCAGCGAGAATGCTGGCGTCAGCAACAGGTTAATAACACATGAAAAAACCATAACGAGCCGTAGCCCAGGCCAATTCCAGATATAACGCAACCCGGCACGAACATCCTGCAGCACCGAAGATTGTATTTCGCTGCGTGGTGGGCGTGGGATCCGTACTGCCATGATCGTCCCAACCGCAATCAGTACTGTACAAATATCAATTGCCAGCAGGCCAGGAAGCGGCATGAAACTAATCAGTAAGGCTGCCAATGGTGGCGCACCAATACTACTCGCGCCCTGAAGCATCTGGTTCATGCCAGCAACACGTGTAAGCTGATCCTGGGGTACAAGCAACGATGTAGAAGCCTGCATCGAGGGGAAATGAAATGTGCCAGCAATCGAACGAACAAACATCAATGCATAGATTTGCCAAATCTCAACCGATCCATGCCAGAATAAGATAACCATTGCCGCAGCAGCTAATGCCGAAACAATATCGGCAATAATCATCACAACCCGCCGATCCCAACGATCAACAAGCGCACCTGCAAATGGCCCAAGCAATATCCCTGGCAACATCCCCATCATTGTTGCAATTGCCAAAACTGTGGCCGAACCGGTTGTTTTGGTCATATACCAAATCACACCAAAGCTCGCCAAGCTACTACCGAACATTGCAAATGCTTGCCCGATCCAGATTGTGAAGAAGCGCTGCTTCCAACCGGCCATTACATCCATGTTTGATTCTTACTTCACTACTTCACTCATCTCAGGCGTTCCAAATCGCACCTCTAGGACACCATCTCGAAACACAGCACGCTTCGCTGGTCGCTCAGCTAGTGTCATGGGCAGAATCATATCGCGCTTGAAATTCCCAATTGCGATAAATAGTTCATCGCCACGTTTGGTGATGCCAACTTTTCCAATCTCAACATGGGGCAGCGGCAAGCGCAGTAAGTATTCTTCACCATCCTTGATAATCTCTTGGGTCGAGCCTCGGAAGAATACTTTGGTTGGATCTTCTTCCTTAAACAACGCATGCCCAACCTGAGCAAGATCGGCAATGCCCTTCACATCACGTGGGAAGTGGGGTGCCTCCCAAATTGGTAGTGGTGCGAAAATGTCGTACACCTGCTGGCGATACCCAGCCTGCATTGCCGCCAATTGCTGCATAAAGCTGCCCTCGACCGCATCCTGCGGTAGTACCCGATTGAGCACAACGCCATCGATTGGGTAGCCAAACAGCGCCAGATAGGTGGCCGCACGCTGCGCTTCTTTGATTACCATACGCTCTGGGTTAACTACTAGCCGATATGAACTTACCTCAGGATCTGTCAATGTTTCACGTAACGCCTCGACCCCTTTGGTCAGGCGATTCAGGGTTTCAAATGCATTCGTTGCTGGAATAAGTGCGCGCACAAGTGGCTTGGCAATACTGATCGTACCGGGATCCCAATCCATCACCCGCGCCGCATACCACTGAAATGTCTCAGGCATCGTCAACAGCCGGATTGTCTCACCAGTTGGCGCCGCATCCACCACAACAACATCAAAATTGCCTTCACGGGCCTGGCGGCGAATATGCAACAGGCTAACGACCTCTTCCATCCCAGGGATGATTGCCAACTCTTCCGAAGCTATATCATCAACGCCTTTGCGCTTCAGCAGGCCTGCAAGGTAGGTACGTAATTCACCCCAGTGTTGGCGTACTTCATCAAGAACATTTATTTCCTGCCCCCACAGATTTTCAGCAAGCTGTGATGGCGCAGAGCCTAATGGTGTATCGAGCGCATCGGCCAAACTATGGGCAACATCGGTGCTTACAACAAGTGTACGGTGGCCGAGTTCCGCAGCCCGCACAGCAGTTGCCGCCGATGTCGTTGTCTTACCGACACCACCCTTACCAAGATAAAGAATAAGTCGCATGATTGGCACGTCCTTTATAGAACCGAACAAGAGAACAAGAGAACAAAAGAACAAGAACCGAGTATCCTCTGGGTGAACCAAGAACCGCTTCAATGCTCCAATGCTCCATTGATCTGCGCTCTTGCGCTCTGCGCTCTTGCGCTCTTGCTGTCCACATGTTCATTCTGACGCTCATCCAACCTTCATTGTTGCGATCCAATATCTTCGCGAGGAAAATGGTATAATACACGCTAAGGGTTAAGAGTGACCCTTAGCGTCAATATATTATGACGCAGCACCATTTCGAAAGGAATTAGACCTTGACTCAGCAACGCTCAGGTGGATCATCGGGAGGCAGCCCAATTAATATTCGTGGTGGCACAATTATTACAATAGCGGTTGTTCTCTTAGCCCTTATTGGTGGCGCTTCAACATTCAAGTATGCGCAGATCGATGAAGGGCAGCGTGGCATTATTATCACACAAGGTGCCGTTGAAGATATTCAGGAACCTGGCATCTTCTTTCGCGTCTTTGCGCCGTTCACGCGCGTTGAGACAGTTAATGTTCGGCGCCAGACACGCCAAATTAGCCAGAATGTCGCAAGTAGCGATAAGCAACTCTACGATATTGATATTCAGGTCGATTATAGTCGTAAGATCGACCCAGTATCTCTCAAGAGCATGTATGGCAGAATTGGCGTCAACGACGAGCAACTCAATGTGCTGCTGGATGGCTTTATCAATGAGTCGCTCAAGAGTGCCAGTACACAATTTACCCTCGATCAAGCACTCTCAGATCGTGGTGGCTTTAGCCAACGCATTCGCCAGTTTCTAACGCAACCTGCTGGAGAAGGTCAATCCGCACCCGTCGACCAGTTGTATGTCAACTTGGAAGCCATTAAGGTACTAGATCTAAAGGTTGGCGAGCAATACGCCAAATTGCTTTCCGAAAAGGCTAACCTTGAAGTACAAATCGAAACGGAAACCAAACGCCGCCAGCAAATTGAGGCCCAACAATCGAACAATTTGTTCCAAGCCGAACAAGAGTCCAAGGTTACGTTAACCCAAGAGAAGGGCCGTACCCAGGCTGCTTTAGAGGCTGCCAATCGTGAATCACAAGTCCGTGGCATCCAGGGCCGCTATTGGCGTGAAAACCCTGAGCTATATGAACTACGCAAACGCGAATTGATGGTCGAACTTGTGAAGGGAGGTAGCTTCTGGTTTGTAGATCCAAATACCAACCTGACTCTCCTACTCAACACCTTAAGTTCAGGTGTCACACCAATCCCCGTACCGAGTACACCAGAAACACCAGAAACACCCAGCACACCTAGCACACCTATCACGCCTACAACGCCGGATACCCCGGTTCCGCCAACAACACCATAGTACATAAACCACAGAGCGGACAGCGGCACAGCAAGGTCTCACTACTTTCGAAAAGTGAGACCTTGCTGCCAGATTTCTCTCAGTTCAGACAAACCAAGAATTGTGCTTACTATCACCTATCGCCCTTTGTTATGAGGTTTGCATGCATATCCTGATCACCGGTGGTGCTGGATTCATTGGCTCATACCTAGCGGAGGCGCTTCTTGAACGCGGCGATCAGGTCAGCGTCATTGATGATCTTTCTACCGGCTCAATTGCCAATATACGCCATATCAAAGGCTTACCAGGGTTTCACTATGTCCTAGATACTATTACCAACGAAGCGATTTTAGCCGAACTAGTTGATGAAGCTGATGTAATTGTCCACCTGGCCGCAGCTGTTGGTGTTGAGCTTGTGGTACAAAGCCCCGTTCGCACGATCGAAACCAATGTCAATGGCACCGAAGTAGTATTGAAATGGGCGGCCAAAAAAGGCAAGAAAGTACTTATCGCAAGCACATCTGAAGTATATGGCAAAAGCACACAGATTCCCTTCCGTGAAGATGCCGACTTAGTACTAGGGCCATCCTCGATGAGCCGCTGGAGTTATGCCTGCTCAAAGCTGCTTGATGAGTTTCTCGCTTTGGCCTACCATCGTGAGCGCGATCTTCCCGCAATTGTGGTGCGCTTCTTCAATACGGTTGGCCCACGCCAAACCGGACGTTATGGCATGGTCATTCCGCGCTTTGTACGAGCGGCCATCCGCGATGAGCCACTGCATGTGTATGGCGATGGTCAGCAAACACGCTGCTTTACCTATGTTGGCGATGTTGTAGGCGCACTTATGAGCCTACTCGATCATCCTGACGCGATTGGGCAGGTGTTCAATATTGGCA
The DNA here is from genome assembly GCA_031362265.1 of Roseiflexaceae bacterium. Taxonomy (GTDB): domain Bacteria; phylum Chloroflexota; class Chloroflexia; order Chloroflexales; family Roseiflexaceae; genus JANLSE01. The sequence goes on along the minus strand of JANLSE010000590.1, from coordinate 5,634 downwards.
ACCCCGAGGAAGTCAGCATTACTGCCCTGGCAGAACGTGTAATCCAGCTCAGTGAGAGTAATTCTACCATCAAGTTTTTACCCTATGATCAGGCATATGGTGCAGGATTCGAGGATATGCGGCGGCGTGTACCAAGTATTGCAAAACTCCAAGCCCTCACCGGCTACCAGCCCACCCTCAACTTGGATTCTATTCTGCTACGTGTAATTGCCGCTGAGCGCCGCGACATGGGCCAGTAACCAATGCTCTCAGTCATTATTCCTAACCTAGATTCGCCAATTATCGATAAGGTTGTTGCCTCAATCCAAGCGCAGACTGCGCATGATGCCATCAGGGAAATTATTGTCGTTGGGCAGGATCGCCACGCACTAGTGCCTGCTGATGTAACATTTCTGCGTACCGAGAAACCTGTTTCAGCAGCGGTAGCTCGTAATCTTGGGGCAAAGCATGCCATGGGCGAACTGCTTCTCTTCGTCGACGCAGATTGCCTTATGCATCCTACGACTGTCGAACGGCTGCTACCGTGCCACACCAAGCGGCCGCGTGCGGTGTGCGGTGGAATTTCCCCCGAAGGCCAATCCTACTGGACACGCTGCGACAATCTGTTGGTTTTTGCCGATTTTCTCAGCACATCACCACCTGGCACGCGTGAATTTCTGCCAAGCCTAAACTTTAGCCTCCCACGCGAACTCTTCCTGCACGTAGGCGGCTTCGATGAGACATTTCCCGGTGCCGCTGGTGAAGATCTCGATCTCAGCCTGCGCCTGCGCGAAGCTGGGCATGAACTCTATTTCGAGCCACACGCAAGTATTGCACACCATCACCGCCGCACCAGCAGGCGCGAAGTCTGGGAACACCTGCGTTCATTCGGGCGCATCCATGTGCGTGTCGCACGAACACGCCCCGCATTGCAGGCAAGCCGTATCCTACGGTTGCCCATGAACTCAACTGCGCTTATAATGGCGGCTGCTCTGCCGCTGGCATGTTTGGATATGATTGGGCTCTTCGCTACCCGCCCGGCACTCCATCCATATCTTAGCGCGTTGCCAGGGATGGCCTGGGCGAAGGCTGGCTGGTATTGGGGCGTAGCAGAAGGGCTTGGCACGGCCGTAAAAGCTCAGTAGCCCGTAATCCGAGGTGCCTTTATGGGCCAATTGGTGATATGTCACGCGCAACTAGCACACATTGAATGAAGATCTCTGTTATCATCCCTAACCTGCACTCACCCCTGATTGCCGAAGTCATCACTGCTGTACGTGCACAAACGATTGCTGACCAGATTTGTGAGATTCTTATTGTTGGCCCCGATGCACATGGGCTAGTTATCACAGATCATCTTGTTCAGCATCTTAGCCCCACACTGCGGCAAAGTACCTCGGGTGCGCGTAACCTTGGCGCGCAATCAGCTTCTGGCGAACTATTGTGGTTCATTGATGCTGATGTGCTTCCAATGCCACAAGCCCTTAGATCTTTAGTCGAAACACAACGACAGAAGCACTATGCCTGTGTCAGTGCTGGGGTCATACCAGAACACGACAGCTATTGGCGGCTGGCCGCGAATCTTATGGCCTTCCCCAATTGTCTCAGCATCAGCACAACAGGCGCAAGGAATGGAACACCTAGCTTCTGTCTATTGATGACCAAGGCAGCATGGCAAGAGTTCGGGCCATACGATGAATCGTTTGGTAATGCCTGTGAGGACATGGATCTGAGCTACCGCATCATGCGTGGTGGTGGCACGATTGGCTGTGAACCGCAAGCGGCGGTGTATCATCGGCCGGTTCGGGCACAGATGGCGGATGCGTTTCGTCGCCACCAGTTTTATGGCACACGGCTGCTTCTACTCGTTCAAACACACGCATCAATTCTGCCTCCCTCGCAAGCAACTAGAATCATTCAATATGGACAACCTGTGGCAGCGCCTGCTTTGCTCATGCTCGCGCTCCTTTACGTCCTACGGCTTATGCTCCAACAACCAGAACTGCGCCAATTCTGGTATGCTGTTCCAGCAATGGCATGGCTGCAATATGGATTTTATCTCGGCGCTTTCGTATCTGCGCCGGAACAGAGGTCTATATGAGTCTTCGCTCAGTGCGTGCACTGCTCTACCATCAAAGTAAGAATCTCACCAAAGGCTTAGCCAGTATTTTACTGCGTGGGATCACGCTTTCGTATAGCGGCATGATCGCAGCTGGCGTTTTTGGCACGCTTGTCCAATCACTGATTCTACGCAGGCTTGGCCCACAGGTCTATGGCGAATATACCCTGCTGCTAACATCGCTTCTCTTCATTGCGCTTGTACTTGGCTTTGGGTTCGATGTGTGGGTTTTACGCGATGGTGGTGCGCATCCCGATCAACTTGCCGATTCGGTGTGGCAGGTATTACTCCTCAAAATTGCTGGATTGATCATTGTGCTGATCGGTCTCAGTATTGGTTTGATCGGTAATGCACATTACACACCTGCGTTTTTACTCGGGCTAGCTGGAACGGCATGTAGTTCTTTCGCGCAGACGGCCTACGCGGCATTACGTGCGCGCCAACGCAATGGGCTTGTCGCTATCTTTCAGATCATCGAGCCATTACTCCTACTTGGCGCTCTATTTTTCAGCAATCTGAATCCCCTAACGATCACCATGTTGATGGGCATCCGTTTCATCTGTTCATTTGTGCTCCTCATGGCACTCCTCAAACAGCTTGTGGTTGTCTGTGGTTCGATTCATCTCCACCTAAATCCATTGCGTGCGCTTCGGGGTGGCTTGCTATACCTCACCTCGGATGGCCTCGCAACGATCTATTTGCAAGCACCAACCGTAGCGCTTGGCATGTTTATTGGTGCCTCGGCAGTTGGGATCTTTCGGCCTGCACTGGATCTGCTTGGGATTGTCTATACTGTCCCAACACTCGCTTTTTTTGTTGCATTGCCACTCCTAAGTAACCCTGCTATCACACACACAGATTTTATTCGGCTGGTGCGTATACTCGTGATTGGGAGCTTCCTCTTTGGAATCGCTATGATTGGTGGCATTGTATTCGTTGGGCAACGTGTCTTGGATAGTTTTACCGGCGCGGAATACGCCGAAACCTATAGCTATCTGCTACTCCTAAGCCCACTGCCACTCCTCAAAGCATGTAACCTTGTGGCAGCCGCAATTATCCTCTCACGCGATGCGGTACGTACGCGTGTGGTTGCACAGGGGTTCGCCGTCATCAGTTCTATTGTGCTCAACTATCTACTCACTCCTCGATTAGGAATCTATGGTGCTACCTACGCTGTCCTCGCAACCGAGATCATCATTTTGATACTCTACATGAGCTTGGCGCTCATAACCTATCGCCGCAGCACATTTGGAATACCAGCATGAACATCACGTTACTCGCAAATCATGCAATTGCAAATGTGGGCGATCACGCCATACTCCAAGAGACGCTCCGATTACTTAATCAGGCCTTCCCTACTGCTCGTATCACACTTGTGTTCAACGATCCACAACCTGCCCAAGCAGCCTACCCTCACTATCAGGTGGTGGCATCTGCCGTTTCAATCGCTACCACACTAGATGCGCAAGGTAACTACATTCTTGCATCACGCATTAAACGAATGCAACTGATCGGACGCCTATTGTGGCTTACGCTCCTGGCGCGGCTTGGTCTCCGCCGCAATCACTCCAGTGACGCAGTAGATGAGCTGCTTGAGGCAATTGCAGGGGCCGATCTTGTCCTTGGCTGTGGTGGTGGATATGTATACTCGGATCCCGATGAGGTGTTTGGATGGTTTACGCTGGTTCTGATGCCATTTATCATGGCGCACCTACTCGCTCGCCGGGTTATATTACTTCCTCAATCGATTGGCCCACTCCCCAATATTCGCCAGCGCTGGCTCGCAGCATGGGTTGTTCGGCATGCATGGCTCACGATTGTGCGCGAACAGATATCATTGCGCTTCTTGCAATCGCTTCGGATCGATCAGCATGCCATTATAGGCCCTGATCTGGCCTTTGGCATGCCCAGCGCAGCACAAGAACAGCACCCCAAGCTCGTTGAACAATTCGGTATCAGAGCACTTCAGCCGAGCATGATTGTTGGTATAACCGCAATTAACTGGGCGGGCCAGAGTTACACCTTCGGAGCACAGAACACATATGAGGCCGCGCTCATCCAGGCGGTTAATACGCTAACGGCAGAAGGCGCTGCGATCATATTCTTTGCCCAATGTACTGGGCCATCGGCAGCAGAGGATGATCGACGTGTTGCGGCACGTATTCAGGCACATGCAACCCATCCTGAGCGAATCTTCTTAGCGCCGCTGCTTAACCCACAAGAGCTTCAATCTGCCTACGGTGAAATCGATCTACTGATTGGCACACGTATGCATTCGGTTATTCTTGCAAGCAATCAAGGCACCCCAGCCGTGGCGATTGGCTACCTGCATAAAACGGCTGGAATACTCCAAGACATGGGCCTACAACAGCGCGGCCTTGAGATTGGCACCGTTACGAGTGAACAGATTCTCGCTGCCGTTCAGACAATACTCCATGAACAACCAGTCGATATATCGGCATACCTGCTCCACTCGCATACATTCAAGGCCGAATTGCGCGAAATGCTCATCAAGGCAGTGTCGTAATGGCCGCGCTCCGTGTCGTCCAATTGATACCAGGCTTAGCAATTGGTCAAATCCATGGTGGCGGCGAATTATTTGCATTACGGTTAGCGGCGGCACTTGATCCAGCCATTATTCAAATACATATGCACTGCTTATGGAATCACAACAGCGAGACAGAACAACACTGGGCCAAGGAACTTACCGAGAAGGGGATTCCCGTAACCTTTGGCCCACCCTATACCCAATCCTTCCGCCAGCTTATCGGCGAGGGATTCTGGCACAGCCGGCAACAGCTTGCCAAGATCAGGCCGCATATCATCCAAACCCATACCGAGCCAGCTGATATGATTGGGCTCATGTTGCGCATCACCCGTGCCACACCGCGTGCCATCCGTACATGCCATAATACCGTCGAGTGGGTCTTTGCCAAACAGCTTGGCCTATGGATGGATACGCTCTGTCCAATCATATTCGATACAGAAACAGCGGTAGCCCCAGCCGCAGCCAGCCGGCTCGACTCGCGCCCAATCGCGAAATTACTTGGCCGCCATGCTCATTACATTCCAAATGTCATTGATCCAGACCGGACACGTGCATTGCTAACCACACGTGATTTGCGCGCTGAGCTAATGGTATCACCACACACACCACTCCTGATCTGTGTTGGCCGCCTAAGCCAACAAAAAGGGATCGACCTCCTGCTTCAGGCAATTGCCCTCACCCATGCGCATATTCCCGATCTAAAGCTATGGATTGTTGGTGAAGGTGAATTGCGTAACGAGCTTGAAGCCCTATCCAGTACACTTGGCCTCAACCAAACAGTGTCGTTTCTGGGCACCCGCTACGATGTACCAGATCTTATGCGTGTAGCAGATTTATTTGTCTCAGCATCGCGCTGGGAAGGGCTACCAACCGTATTGATGGAATCCATGCTGGTCGGTACACCAATTGTCGCTACCGATGTTTCAGGTACTAACAACCTCATCCAACATGGCAAGAATGGCTGGCTCAGCACAAGCAACGACCCACA
>JANLSE010000552.1:0-6696 GCA_031362265.1 Roseiflexaceae bacterium | reverse complement strand
AACACCCGTACACGCCGATCCAATTCATCGAATTCACTGCGAATAAGATCGGGCAGACTTTCGACCTGCGCGATCATGTTGGCTGCAGACATGTCCATGAGAGACTCCTCTATTCATATTGAACCATTGCCCTGGCTTCTTACTTCTCAGTAGCTTCAGTCCATCAATGCGCGCACCTCTTCGACGGTTGGCAACCTGCCGCGCGGCCCCATCCCTGTGACAGCGAGGGCGCCAGCAGCATTGGCAAAGCGTAGCCGTTCAGCGGAGGGCAAACCTGCGACGGTGGCACAAACAAATGCGGCATTAAAGGTATCGCCAGCACCAGTGGTGTCCACAGGCCGCACCGCAAAGCCTGGCTGAATAATCGCCTCAGTTTGGGTTACCATCAAAGCACCGCGCGCGCCCAATGTTACAACGACTGTATGTGGGCCGCTCTCAAGCAACTCCTTCGCCGCTTCAAGCGAGGGCTCAGCGCCAGTAGCGGCAGTAAAGCCAAACTGATTGAACGATGCAATATCAACCTCTGCCAATATTTCGCGCATTAATGCACGGTTCGCACCAACAGTTGGTTCAACATCGATCATCACCTCGCAGCCATATTCGTGTGCCAACCGCGCCAATCTGAAAAACTCGGCATGATTTTGTGGCATCAGGTAAATCAATCGCGTCTGCTGGAGCGCCTCTCGCAACTGTTCGATTGGGTATTCGGGTTGAAAGGTTGGTACAACCACAATCGCCTTCTCACCATTTGGCGGAACGAAGATGATCGTAAAACATGTCTTGCCATCTGGCCGTACCCGTATTAATGAGGTATCGACGCCATAGTTGGCAAAATCCTCAATAATCAGTTGTCCAGCCGGATCATCACCAACCTCAGCCAATGCGGTTACATGCAACCCTAAACGACTAGCGGCGCAGGCAAAATTCGCGGCCGGGCCACCCGGCATGGAGCCAACCAGATCCCCCATGACTTTGAGATCTGGCCCAGGTAATTCAGGCACTGTCAGCACTAAATCTACATCGACGCCACCAATAGTGAGCACATCAATAGTTCGTGTATTAGCCATACGCTTGTCCATCTACTTCGATCACTTCGGTCAATGCCTGATCGCGTCGTCGTCGTGCGGCTGCCAGCAGCGCAGGCATGATCGTTGGTGGGCCGATCTGTTCAAGCATAAGCGCGGCACTCACTGCGGCATTGGCTGCAGCCATTTCCAATACGCCTGTCTCAACCCAACCAACAAGCAACCCACCAACGTAGGCATTACCCGCACCAGTAACATCAATAACATTCGCTGTAGCGGCAGGCACTCGTAATAAGCGCCGTGATGGATGATGATACACAAGCGACCCATCTGCACCACGCCGCAGTGCCACAATCGCAGGGCCGCGCTCGGCAAGATTCACAAGTGCCTGGTGCAGTGGCTGTTTGCCGAGCAGCACCCGCAATTCATCTGTGCCTGGCGAGAAGATTTCAACATACTCGAGGCAATCCAAGACGAGATCACGTTGAGTTGCATCCATACCATCTTCGATAATCGGCTCCAGGCTGATACGAACCCCGCTCGCAGCGATCTGGGCAATCAACGGTAGGTCATTCGGCATGCCACGACTGAGCAGATGCACAGCACGCACACCATGCGTTCGCAGCAACTCAGCAAAATCGGCGGGGTATGCTAACTGCCTGGCCCAATCTACAAGTGGAATGCGTGGGATCTGCGTTCGATGGCCATCATGTTCAAACAGTTGCCAGGCTCGCTGTGTTTGTTGGCCTGTAACTCGCAGCATGCTCGTCTGAAGATCAAGCTGGCCCAACATATTTGAGTCAAAGTCGGCACCAACATTACTGAGCATGCCAACCGCTTCGTTCCACAGCCGCATGCCAGCAACCGCATACATGCCGCCGCCGCCAAGGATGCCCATTGCTGTCCTCCCATCTGGGAGAACGATATCATCAATGATGATACCCCAACTTGTGTAGTGCATAACCGCCTATGGAACTGATCGCGGGCGTTGATACCCAGTTGCAACTTTATGCGCTGCTAGCTGAATACTCAGTTGATGCAGCGGAAGTAATGTCAATAATGGTGTCATCGGTTCAGGCACAGCAGGCACCTCAAACACGTTCGTCGCCAACGAACGAATCGCACTATCCTGTGGGTCAACCAGAACAATCAGTTGTGACCCCCACTTGTGGACAGATGTTGCTGTTTCTAGATATCGCTTGGTAGCAGCACCACTCGGGGCAATCAGAACCACTACATCATCGCGAGCAATTGTAGCGATATGCAATCCATGATGAAACTCCTCAGCTGCAATCGCAATCCCAACCTCCTGCGGCCCTTCAGCCAAGAGTGCCATGCCAGTATAGGCTACACCTAAGCTTGGCCCGGAGCCAACAAATGTGTAGGTTCGGCGTGTATTGGTATTCAAAAGATTGCCTGCCAATTGCTCGGCCCAATCGCTACTGCTCGCCAAAACAGCTTCCATTTTGGCAGGTATCGCCTGTAACTCGGCGATCAACTCGGATGCGGCAGCCTCATCGAGATGGCCACGCGCACGCCCAAGTTCGATCGCCAATTGGATTAAGACCGCAATTGTCGCCGTAGTTGTCTGCGCAGGCCAACCAACCTTTGCAGCAGCTGGAACAAGTGCGGTATGTACCTTTTCACGAAAGGGATTTCCAGCATAGGGGTTATCGGTGATACCAACAACATAGGCTGCTGTACCGAGTGCCCGATCCAGCGCATCCCAGGTTGTGGTTGGGCGCCCGCTGGAACTAATCACAATAATCGCACTCTGCAGATCAAACCCAACACGGCCATACACCGCATACTCATAGGCTTGAATCGCTTCTGTGCTAATGCCACTATAGGTTTCAAATGCAAGGCGGCAGGCCATCCCAGCAAACCATGAATCACCCGATCCAACAATCGCGATCTGGTTTATATTGCGTGCTGCTAAGCGTTCAGCCAGTTCACGAGTGGATTGCCGCTGTTCGATTAATACACGGGTTACTGTGGCAGGTTGAGCGCCCACCTCACGCCGTGTCGCCGAGATTGGCATCATGGCTTGTTCATCAGACATCATAACCTCGACTCGTAAACGATTACGTGGTGAAAAATAGGTCAAAATTAGACAAGTAGAACAATCGGGAAAGGCCAAAGGTTAGTACATCCAATCGCATCAACATTCCAGCACTCCATCGCTCTCTAGGGGTAGGTCGCCAAGATATCCAGAAAAAGCTCCCAGAAGCGATCAGCGTTTACTGCCACTGCGACTTCGGCATTGGGTGGTTCACCACGGGTGCGTCGCTTAAGTGCGCGGAAATCTGGCCCAAGGTGTCGCCCATCACATAGGGTCATCCCCGCAGTGTGTGTGCCAGTGAGCTCAATCGCCACATGCATTGGTTCGAATGTCAGGATATCCGGGTCGATCAGTGCTGCAACCGCCAGTGGATCATGCATCGCGCCACCCGGTAAACCCGTTCCACCCGCCTCACCGGCGCTGTAGAAATCGAGCATATCCGCCACATGGGTGGTTGTCACTCGGCCCATCTTGCGAATCTTGGCGCGATACTCCGGCAATGCCAGCACTTGGTGGGTGACGTTCAAGCCAATCATCTTGATCGGAATGCCACTGGTGAACACAACATGCGCCGCCTCGGGATCGCAGAGCAAGTTGAACTCGGCGGCCGGTGTTGAATTACCCCACGTTAGTGAACCACCCATGAGACTGATCTGCTTGATCCGCGAAGCAAAGGTTGGATCGCGATTCACAACCGTTGCAATATTTGTCAGCGGCCCAATTGGCAGTAAGTGCAGATCGGTCAGCGCGTGCGATTGATCGATCAGAAAGTCCACTGCGTGCTGTGGGTGGAGTGCTACAGTTGGCGGCTCCAGCGTTGGCCCATCGAGGCCGCTCTTGCCATGCACCTGGGGTGCATAACGCGGCTCACGAACTAACGGCCGTGCGAGGCCCGCCACAACCGGAATGTCGGTTAGGCCAGAGAACTCAACCAACTGGCGTGCGTTACGGGTCGTCTGTTCCTGTGAAGCATTCCCATGAACGGTGGTGATCCCACGTAGATCAAGCGTGCGTGCACCAAGCAGAATCGCCATCACATCGTCGTGCCCTGGGTCGCAATCAATAATAGCTATTGGTTTCAAAATACCCCCATTATGAGCATTGGAACATTGGAACATTGGAACGTTGGAACGTTGGAGCAGTGAAGCAATGAAGTAATGAAACAATTGAGCAACGAACCAATGGAGCCGGGTGCCCTCTAGACGAAGCAGTGAAGCCATCAAACCTGAGAGGAAATACCAGTTCAATGCTTCAATGCTTCATTGCTTCATTGCTTCCTTAGCTGGCTCCCATCAATCGTTGGCGATACATTTCTAGCAAGCGATCGGAATCTACATCAACGCACACATGGACATTTGCGGGTTGGCCGCGCTGTTCGCGCCAATCTGGCACCGTCTGGCCTTGGTGATACGGACTATTGCGCTCAACATCCACATACACATGTTTGGTTGTGAATAGACTCGGATCAATGACATAGGCGATCGCAGAGGGGTCATGGACGGGCATTCCATCCACACCGCGGCTGGCGTATAGATTCATGTAATGTTGACTGATCGCATATACAAAATCGGTATGTGGATTGTGAGCGCTTTTCAGCAACTTCATGTACGCCGCATTCATAACCGTCTTATGGGTCACATCGAGACCAACCATAGTAATTGGCCAACCAGCATGAAACACAATCCAAGCCGCTTCAGGATCGTTATGAATATTGGCTTCTGCAACTGGCGAGGCATTGCCTGGTACTGTCGCTGCGCCACCCATGAGGACAACTTCCTTCACGTTGGCAACAATCCGTGGTTCGAGTAGCACAGCCAATGCGACATTTGTGAGTGGGGCAAGTGGAACCAGGGTAATTTCCCCAGGATTCGCCATCACCATATCGACAATAAATTGCGCCGCGCGTCGTGGATCGGGTTCGCCCACTGGCGGCGGGAAATCCACTTGCCCTAGGCCATTGCGACCATGCACTCGCCAACCCTCGCCTTTATACGGGCGTAACATAGGCTGATCAACGCCACGCGCAACCGGCACTTCTGGATGGCCTGCCAATTCAACTAACCGAAGGCCATTAAGAGTTGTCACCTCAGAACCGGTATTGCCGAATACGGTGGTCAACCCTTCAATCTTTAGCTCAGGCGAATTGAAGGCCAATAGAATCGCCATGGAGTCGTCCACCCCAGGATCGGTGTCGATAATAATGCGTTTCATGTATATCCTTTTTGAAAGGGTCGCTGAACAGCAGAATAACTGAGTCAGTTCTCAGTAATATCTCTAGTTCTTGGTTCGTTTGCGAGCTGCTACCCTTTAACTCCGGTACTGGCTACGCCTTGAATATAGTAGCGCTGAAGCAGTAGGAAGATAACAACCACGGGAATCGTCGCCAGCGATGAACCGGCGAAATTGCGACCCCAGTATTGTTGAGTTTGGCCAATTGTAGTACTGATCACAACTGGCAGCACCTGCAAGTGCCGGTCGCCAACCGCCACAAGCGGCCAGTAGAACAGGTTCCAGATGAACTGAAACTCCAAGAGCCCGTTAGTCACCAGACCTGGTACTGAGTTTGGCACGATAACACGCCAGAGAATGGTGTTATACCCAGCACCATCGATCAGTGCCGCTTCATCTAGTTCATAAGGGATCGTCTCACGCATAAACTGCATAAGCGAGAAGATCACGAACGGGCTGGCGTACCACGGCACAATCAAGGCCCACAGGGTGTTATCCAAGTGAAGTGTTCGCACTACAATATAGAGCGGCACCATCGTAACTTCAAATGGGATGAGAAACGTCGCCAACATATACATCAGCAGCCAATTCTTCTTGGGGAAGGGTAACCGAGCGAAGAAATAAGCGCCCAGTGTGTTGAAGAACAAGCTGGAAATCACCACCGCAGTAGATACGACGAATGAGTTTAGCAGGTTCTGGCCGAAGTTATAATTAGCCAGCCGGCCAGTCTCGTTCAGACCAAGAATCGTCATATAGCTGTCGAGCGTCCACTCGATCGGGATGAATGTGCGTATGCCAAAAGGTATGAGGTACGTAAAGATTTCGCGCTCAGCACGCACGCTACCAAACAACATCCAAGCGAACGGCATTAGGAAAATGACGCAGGTAACAACATACGCCAGTACACGCAGAATACGGAGGAGGAGCGTGAAGGTGCGCTGAATCGGCGTACGCCGTCGCACTGCTTGGATAGCACCAGCCATATCGTTCGCTCCTCTCTACTCTGTATCGCGCAGGAAGCGCATCTGCACCCAACTGACCCCCAGCAACAACACGAGTGTTACAACCGACATCGCACTGGCATAGCCCATGTCCTGGAAGTTGAAACCCTGTTGATAGATGTAATAGACAATAACCTTGGTTGAATCCAGCGGACCACCCTTGGTCATCTGATATGCTGGCACGAAAACCTGAAACGAGAAGATCGTCTGGGTTACAATCACAAACATCAATACTGGCCGCAACAATGGAATAGTGATATGCCAGAACAATTGCCAACGGTTGGCACCATCGACAATACCAGCCTCGTAGTAGGTTTCGGAAATACCCTTGAGTCCGGCCACGAAAATAATGAAACTGAAGCCAAGATCCTTCCAGATC
>JANLSE010000551.1:0-16655 GCA_031362265.1 Roseiflexaceae bacterium | reverse complement strand
AACACAAAACGGCCAGGATCTGCAAACAGACCCTGGCCGTCCTAGCGCCGATACGGGCTAGCGTGTCTTATAGAGCGAGCGTAGGCACTTGGTGCAGACCTTAATCTGAATTGGAGTGCCTTCGATCATAAGAGTCGTTTTCTGGATATTGGGCTTGAAGGTGCGATTGGTTTTAGGTGCGCGTCGCAGCCAGCTTGAACCAGAAGCGCTGAAGCGAATATTGCGCCCAAATGAGACATGCTTTTCGCAGATTTGACACTGAGCCATGAATTTCCTCCCCGGACGCACCGGGCATTTCATACATTCAATTGACACACTAGTTATTAATCATACCATACCTGGCTTTGTGTCGCAACTTGGGAACTTAATGATGGATAAGGTAATCGTCGAAACACATTCATACCCGCAGGGCGAAGTGCGTATTTCCGAACAAGCACTTCGTTCAATTGTGAATAGTGCAATTGGTGCGGTGCCGGGTGCATTGGTATTAACGGATATACACCCTGCAATACGAATCGAGCCCACATCAAGTGGCCTGAATGTTGAGGTTCGAATCGCGGTACAATACGGCGCTCCAATCGGCAGCGTTAGCCAGAATGTGGCTGATACTGTACGATCAAAACTAGAATATGCTTTAGGATTGGCCGTTATCCATATTCAGGTGCTCGTTCAGGGTACACGGCGCTGATCAGAATGAGCGGAGACTTGTGCTTGCGTTACAATAGAGCTAATTGAAGTCGACACCAGGCGCTTGAATAGCGCTGTTTCAGGAGTTTTACGTCATGCCCAGCATCAAGATCGTTACCGACAGCTCTTGTGATATTCCAACTGCGGTTGCGCAGGAACTTGGGATTGAGGTTATCCCGATGCATCTGCAGATCGGAGATCAGGTTTTCCGAGCCGGAGTCGACATTGGCTCGGATCAATTCTTCCCTATGCTTCAAGAAAATCGCAAGGTGATCGCTCATGCGCCACCCTTGGCAGTATTCGAACAAATCTATCGTCGATTGGCGGTTGAGTACGATTATGTATTTTCGATCCATATGTCTGGCCGTCTTTCGCTCACATATCATACTGCCCAACAGGCACGCGCTCGGCTGCCTGCCAGTGCAACTCGCTTCGAGATTCTGGATAGTAAACTTATCTCAATGGGGCTTGGGCTGGTAGCTATTCATGCGGCGCGTGCGGTTCGAGCAGGGGCAACGCCGGTTGAAGCAGCGCAACTGATTAACCTGCTGATTCAACATTGCCATATTGTTTTTTTTGTTGATACCATTGAATATCTTGAACAAGGTGGGCGTTTATCGCTTGCAACATCCGTTCTTGGTTCGATGCAGCGTATTAAGCCGCTTATGTTGCTCGATGAAGGCGAGATTGTACCATACGAACGTACTCGTACCCGCGCCAAGGCAATCGAAGGACTTTATACATTCATCGAAGATTTCCCACGTGTTCGTGAGGTTGTTGCGATGTATGCCACAACGCCTGAAGATGTAGAGAAGCTCTTAGAGAAAGTTGATCCAATCTTTCCACGGGGCCGCGTCCAGATTGAGCAATTCAGCCCAAGCATTGGCGCGTATCTCGGTGCGGGTGCGATGGGTGTAGCGGTCTTTGAAGGAATAGAGTAAGGGTTAGGGGTTAGGAGCTCATGGACGGGCGCGAAGAAATTATCCAGCTCGGCAAAACACTCCGTGCAGAGAAGGATCGCGGGTGTGATGATCGGGCGACGCCCACCGGGTTAGAGCGCTTTCTAACAGGGTGGCGGCTTGCTGGCAATGGCGCGCTGCAGTATCCGGCTGTGCAAGAGGCACTCGAACTGCTAGCGGGTTATAGTGTGCTTGATCAACCGATACGTATTGAGCGGATTGATCGCGCTATCACTGGGCTACGCGCACTATTTCGCCAGTTTGAAGCAGCGCAAGCGCCTGTAGCTACCCAACCCGTCACACCTCCGCTGCCAACGATTCGCCCAATAAGCCCTGCTCTAGCCAAACCAGCCAAACCAGCAGCGCCACTCACCCTTGATGCAACACTGGATGTGATCTCAGGGGTTGGTAAGGTCACTGCACAATCATTTCGTAGGCTTGGGGTACGTACCGTTCGTGATCTGCTCTATCATTTCCCACATCGTTACGACGACTATACCAAACAGAAGAAGATTGCTGAGCTTGAAGTTGGCCAGATCGAGACGATTGTAGCGCAAGTGATGGAGCATCGTAGTTTCGGAACCCGTGCCGGGATGCAGGCCCTCGAAGTAACCGTGGGTGATGAGACTAGCTATCTCAAGGTGGTCTTCTTCCGTCAACCCTGGCTTGCAAAACAACTGCCAGTTGGCATGCAAATTGTGTTGAGTGGTAAAGTCGATGCCTTCCAGGGTCTACGCCAGATGACAGGGCCAGATTGGCAGCCCTATACCGAGGATGAGCTCATTCATGCCGGGCGGCTCGTGCCAGTACACCCGCTGACGAAAGGGTTGGCCGAGCGTAATGCCCGCGCGCTGATTAAACAAGTGGTTGACCGTGCTGCGCCCATGTTGGTTGATCATGTTCCATCTGCCGTTCGTGAACGTGCTGGCCTGATGCCAATTGTCGATGCGATCAGTCAGATACATTTTCCGGATGATCAGGCCCAACTGGAGCGCGCCCGCCGCCGCTTGGGCTTCGATGAATTCCTGTTGATTCAGTTGGGTGTGTTGCAGCGCAAGGTGCTCTGGCAGGCCGAGCGTGGCTACCCAATTAATTTTAATGAGGCGATTCATGAAGATCTGCTAAGTAAGTTACCCTTCGATATGACTGGTGCACAGGTGCGTGCGCTTGAGGAAATCTTCCACGACATGGGGCGGCCAATCCCGATGGCGCGCCTCCTTCAGGGTGATGTTGGTAGTGGTAAGACAGTCGTGGCAGCTGCAGCAGCGATTCAAGCAATTGCCAATGGCTTCCAGGCTGCACTCATGGCTCCAACCGAAATTCTTGCCGAGCAACACTATAAGGGCCTCAAAACGCTGCTTGCCAATGTGCGTGTGCCACGTAACCTGGAACGTGAAGAGCGCATTCCGATTGAGAATGAAGGCGTTATCGAGCAAATCTCAGATGATGTGCTAGGTAGCGAAGAACAACCTCAGCCCAAAAGCGGTACACATCGGGCATCGGCCGCTCGGCCACGCTCGGATTGGTCTGCACAGATCGACCCAGCCCAGGCTGAGCGCTTACATGAGATCCAGCTGCTACTTGGCATGACCCCTGAGGAAGACCTTGATGGTGAAGGTGTTCGTGTAGCATTACTCACAGGCAGCCTTGGCGCGAAGGAGAAGCGCCGCGTGCTGGAGGCGATTGCGAACGGCGATGTGGATTTGGTAATCGGAACCCATGCCTTGATTACCGAAAGCGTGCGCTATGCCCAACTTGGGTTAGTGGTTGTCGATGAGCAGCACCGCTTTGGTGTCGAACAGCGCCAGCGTCTCAAGGAGAAGGGCTTCAATCCACACATGTTGGTGATGACAGCAACACCCATCCCGCGTACGCTGACACTCACAATCTATGGCGATCTTGATACATCCGTACTCGATGAGCTGCCACCTGGACGTCAGGAAATCAAAACGAAATGGATTACTTCACCCGAGCGCGACAAATCATACAAACACGTACGCCGTGAAATAGCCAAAGGTCGCCAGGTATACGTTGTTTGCCCGCTTGTCGATGAGAGCGAAAAAGTAGATCTGCCCTCCGCCGAGGAAATGTATGTCAAACTCGGCAGCGAAATCTTCCCCGATCTACGCGTGTCACTCATCCATGGCAAAATGCAACCGCGTGAAAAAGATGCTGCCATGGTTTCGTTCCGCAACCACGAATACGATATTCTGGTCGCTACAGCGGTGATCGAGGTTGGCATCGATGTTCCAAATGCTACGACAATCCTGATCGAAGGCGCAGAGCGCTTCGGCCTCGCGCAGCTCCATCAGTTTCGTGGGCGAGTTGGCCGTGGCATCCATCAAAGTTACTGTATTCTTGTCAGCGACAAAGAGAATGATGTCACCAAACAACGGCTTGAGGCAATGGAAAATACCACTGATGGCTTTAAGCTGGCTGAGATCGACCTACAGTTGCGTGGGCCTGGCGAGTTTTTCGGCACGCGCCAGAGTGGCACGCCCGATCTAAAGATTGCAGGGTTGGCCGACACACGCCTGCTACATGCCGCAAATCTGGAATCACAGAAGATTCTTGCCGAAGATCCGCGCCTCGAAAAGCCCGAACATGCACTGCTCAAACAAATGGTCGCCGAGTTCTGGGCCGAATCGACACAGGCTGGGTAAGGTAAATCATTCATCAGAGACGGGTACCCTTTGGGTGCAGAGGGCACAGAGTATTGATAAGAACCTTATACCTGCTTGTTCGGCCTCTGTGTCTCCGTGCCTCTGTGGTGAAATTCTTTTACTCTGTGTCTCTATGGTAAAATCCCTTCAGCCTTCCTATAGAGCCGAACATAATCGATTGGCAAGATATCCATGGTTGCAATCAAACATGGAGGCGATTGGGTCGCCGAAGCGCTTCAAGCTCATGGTGTGCGCTTCGTCTTTACCCTTACGGGTGGCCATATTGCGCCAATCCTTGTTGGGGCTAAGCAGCGTGGCATCCGTGTGATCGATACTCGCCATGAGGCAACTGCCGTGTTTGCCGCCGATGCGGTTGCGCGCCTAACGGGTATCCCAGGTGTGGCGATCGTTACAGCTGGGCCGGGCGTGACAAACACCATCACTGCGCTTAAGAATGCGCAGATGGCACAATCACCGCTGGTGCTAATCGGTGGTGCTGCAGCAACAGCATTACGTGGTCGTGGCGCACTCCAGGATATTGATCAGCTGACCCTGTTGCGCTCGGTGGTCAAATGGCAGCGTCGCATCACCCGCGCCAGCGATCTAACAAACGCATTGGCACAGGCATTTCATGCTGCTCGTAGTGGTGTGCCCGGCCCAGTATTTCTCGAAATTCCGGTAGATCTGTTGTATGGCGAGGCAGTTGTTCGGTCCTGGTATGGAGTCGGAGGTCAGCGGACAGAAGGAGCATCCTTACGGCGGGGCACATTGGTTTCTGCAATTCAGCGTTGGATTCGGAATAGCTATCTTGGCTGGCATGTCAATCGGTTGTTTGCAGGCATGCAACGCCAGCAGATTGTGGCCGTGGCGCCTACCGCTACACCAAATCCTGATGCTGATGAGGTTCAGCGTACCACTGAGGCACTCTTACGTGCCAAGCGGCCGGTCATTTTAGTGGGGAGCCAAGCGCTCCTCAACATTCCGCAGATTCCACAACTCATTCAGGCACTCGAACAGATTGGTGCGCCTGTCTATCTTTCTGGCATGGCACGTGGCCTGTTAGGTGCGGCACACGGATTGCAACTGCGCC
Organism: Roseiflexaceae bacterium; assembly: GCA_031362265.1. Lineage (GTDB taxonomy): Bacteria > Chloroflexota > Chloroflexia > Chloroflexales > Roseiflexaceae > JANLSE01. The sequence goes on along the minus strand of JANLSE010000551.1, from coordinate 11,256 downwards.
ACAAGCGCCGTGAAGCCCTACGTGAGGCCGATCTAGTGCTGCTCGCAGGGGTTTCCTGTGATTTTCGCCTCGACTATGGCAACCACATCCCACGGCATGCGATCTATATCGCCGCTAATCGTAGCCGCGCCGATCTGTATCGCAACCGCCGACCACAGATTGCAGTACTTGGCGATCCCGCGACCTTCTTACGTCTGGTTGGGGCAGCCGTTCACGATCAGCGCTCCGAACATAACGATACCAATGCGAGAGAGTTGCCCGCCACCGAGGCAGATCGTGTGCCAGGGATCGCGGCTCAGGGGTCAGGGATCGCGGGCTTCAGTCCGCCCCCCAACAGCCCGCCCTCCACCCCTCACTGGCAGGAATGGCACTCCACCCTCCACTCCCGCGATGCAGCACGTGAGGTCGAGATCGCGCAGCAGGCAGATCAGCGCACCAATCAGGTCAACCCGCTTCAACTCTGCCGCGCAATAGCTGCCCAAGCAGGGCCGCACGCACTGTATGTTGCCGATGGTGGCGATTTTGTGGCAACCGCATCCTACATTCTGCGCCCACCTGGGCCACTCACCTGGCTCGATCCAGGGCCATTTGGGACGCTCGGAGTCGGTGCGGGTTTTGCATTAGGAGCAAAGCTTTGTCAGCCAGAAGCCGAAATCTGGTTGCTCTATGGCGATGGCTCAGCAGGTTATGGGCTGGCCGAGTTCGATACGTTTGTACGCCATGGAATCGGAGTGATAGCGATTGTTGGCAACGATGGCGGCTGGACACAAATTGCCCGTGAGCAGGTGCCCATGCTTGGTGACGATGTCGGAACCGCATTGGCGCAGAGTGATTATGAGCGAGTTGCAGCCGCGTTTGGCGCACTCGGGATCCACCTCGATGATCCCGAACTCGTTGCTGATTCCCTCGAACATGCGCGGGCTGCTGCCGCCAGTGGCCAAGCAGTATTGGTGAATGCGTTGATCGCAAAGGGTGAATTCCGTAAGGGTTCACTCTCGATGTAAACTTATAAGGAGCTAGCTGATGTCCAACTCAAAACCAAGCCGTGAATTACGGCGCGAACAGGTAGCAGATGCACGTGTGACCCTGGCCAAGACAGTTGGAGTGCTTTCTGAGGCCGAGCTAGCAGCGCTTCAGATTACCCCTGAATGGGATGGACTCGATATGCTGCGGCATATTCTGTTTTGGAACGATACCGCAATCCAAAGCTTAGCCGATTGGGCTGGATCACGTGCGATTGAAGGCGAGGATAACTTAGATACGCTAAACCACAGTCAGGTCCGTGTGCGTGCAGGGCTTGGCCGCGAGGCGCTCCTTGCGCAACTGAACGCTATCTATGATCGCTATGATGAACTGCTTGCCACTGCCAGTGAAGCCGAACTTAACGAGCCAGGTGTTACTGCGTGGGGTGAACACACCACACGTCTTGGACTGATCGGCGTTGTTGGCCACGACGAAGAGCACTATGAGCAGATTCGAGTTGCCATAGGTCGAGCATAGGAGAGCGATGGAACGATGGAACGATGGAACGGAAAGCGCAGAGCGCAGAGCGCAGAGCGCAGAGCAATGAAGCAATGAAGCAATGAAGCGCAGAGCGTTGGAACATTGGAATGGTTCTTGGTTCTTGGTTCTTGGTTCTTAGTAGGCGAACACAAGGTTCGCCCGTACAATGATTCTTGGTTCTTTGGGTTCTCTTGTTCTCTTGTTCAGGTTCTTGGTTCTTGGTTCCATAGTTCTGCGGTTCTGCGGTTCCGCTCGTTTGGTTCTTGCGTTTATCGTTCCAATGTTGGATTGACTCCGCACACCATCCCTGTTATTCTACCGGCAACACGATGATGGAGCAGAGTAGCAGGATGTGGGAGGCCTCAGAGAGCCGCCGATGCTGTGATGGTGGTGCCAGGAACCCTGCGAAGACACTCCGGAGCGCGAATAGGGCATTCGCCCGACCTCGCCGGTTCGCCCCCGTTAACGGGCACCCGAGGCAGACGACCGCCCCCTCTTCGGCGGTTCCGTCTGTGAAGCTGCGGTGGTACCACGAGAATCCCCCCTCGTCCGCGCGATGAGCGGGGGCTTTTTGGGCCCAGGAATCCTGCGCCCACACCAGAAGAGGTGTATCGTGGAACGTATTCGCACTGTCGGAATTGGCGCGCATGTCGGTTCGCGTATTCGCTTGGAGGGTTGGCTACACCGTGTACGCCGCCTAAGCCATGTAGGGTTCCTCATTCTCCGCGATGGCTATGGCACAACTCAGATTGTGATCGAGGATGCCGCAATGATTGCCCATCTCGACACCCTTAACCCCGAAACAGTCCTATGCGTTGAGGGTTTGGTTATCGCCGAGCCCCAGGCTCCGGGTGGCTATGAGATTCACCAACCATCTGTTGAGGTGATCGCGGAAGTAGCAGAAATGCCACCCTTTGAGATGTTCCGGCCAACCATCAATGCACAATTGCCAACCTTACTGGATTACGCACCATTGAGTTTGCGCCATCCACGCCAGCGCGCATTATGGCGTTTAGCAGCTGCGAGCATGTCAGGTTTCCGTAGAACCTTGGGGGGTATGGGGTTTACTGAGATTCAAACTCCTAAGCTGGTTGAATCGGCAACCGAGGGTGGGGCGAATGTCTTCAAGCTCGATTATTTTGGCCGGCCAGCATACCTCGCGCAGAGCCCACAATTCTATAAGCAGATCATGGTTGGTGTATTTGAGCGTGTCTTTGAGGTTGGGCCAGTATTTCGTGCCGAGCCTCACGACACACCGCGCCATCTGAACGAGTATGTTTCACTTGACGTTGAGTTGGGTTTTATCGAAGATCATACAACCGTGATGGCAGTACTCACCCAGGTATTGCGTGGTATGCTCGAGGCGATTCAATCCGAAGCTTCCGATGCACTCATGTTACTTGGTTCCAAACGTGGGAATGCCCTAGTGCTTCCAGTAATTCCTGCCGAGATTCCGGCGGTACATTTTACCGAGGCGCAGGAGATTGTGTTACGTGAATCAGGTGAGGATGCGCGTGGTGAGCCAGATCTTGCACCTGCCCATGAGCGTGTGCTAGGTGAATGGGCGCGCCGTACGCATGGCTCGGATCTGCTGTTTGTCTGGGGCTACCCAATGGTCAAGCGGCCATTTTACACACACCCCGATCCACAGCGCCCAGGCTATTCAAATGGCTTCGATCTGCTCTTTCGTGGCTTAGAACTGGTGACGGGTGGACAGCGGCTGCATCGCTATACCGATTATCAGGCAGCGTTGGCAGCGCGTGGATTGCCAGAGGAACCGTTTGCTGGATATTTGCAGGCATTCAAATATGGTATGCCTCCCCATGGAGGCTTTGCGATTGGGTTAGAGCGTTGGGTCGCACGGCTTGTTGAGCTTCCAAATGTGCGTGAAACAGCGCTCTTCCCACGGGATATTGGCCGATTAGCGCCATAGTGAAGGCAAAATGTAGAGCGCAAGAGCGCAGAGCGCAGAGCATTGAAGCTGAGTACCAGACCCAAAGGGTGCACCGGTGTAGCATTGGAGCATTGAAGCATTGAAGCGATGGAATGTGTGAGCTTTGTTCTTGGTTCTCTGGTTCTTGGTTCTGTTAAGGCCGCTACACTTGCCACACACGTACCGTGCGATCATCGCTACCACTGACAATACGTGTACCATCGGGGCTGAAGGCAACACTCTTAACGAAATCAGTATGTTCGCGCAGTGTTGAGAGCAATTCACCATCCTTGGCACGCCAGAGTCGCACGGTATTATCCCAGTGGCCGCTCGCGATCGTTTGAGAATCTGGGCTAAATGCTATCGCGCCACCTGCGCCATGAATATCACTGGTGGTCAACTCCAAGCAGTTGCTTGCCTCCTGGGCACGCCAGATTCGTATTGTTCGGTCGCTACCTGCACTAGCAATCAGTGTGCCATCAGGGCTCCAGGCAATACTATTAATGTTACCTGTGTTACCTTCTAGTGTTCGCACAACCCGGCCATCCTCTGGTTGCCAAATGCGCACTGCGCGATCAAGTGGTATCGCACCGCTTCCGCCAGCACTGGCAATAAGATTGCTATCAGGGCTCCAAACAACCGCATGCACCGCTTGGGTATGGCCGTAGAACGAACGGAGTGGTTGCCCGTCGTGTGAACGCCAGAGGCGAACAGTTGTATCATTACTTGCACTTGCCATACTGCGGCCATCGGGGCTAAACGCAACACTGGTGACTGCAGCGGTGTGTCCGCGCAGAACGGTAGTGCTGCTGCCATCGGCAACGCGCCAAACCCAAATTTGGCCATCGTTACCGCCAACCGCGATACGTTCGCCATCGGGGCTGAAGGCTACCGCATTTGCACTATTCATGAAGCCACGTAATTCCAGCATGCGCACAATTTGGCCATCTGTTACATCCCAAAGGCGGATGGTTTGGTCAGAACCGCCACTCGCAACAAGTTTGCCATCGGGGCTGAATGTAACGCTCCACACGAAACCGCTGTGCCCTTCGAGTATTTTGAGTAAACAGGCTGGTGGGCGAACTGGTTCAGGTAGCGGTTTAAGCGGTGCCGCGGTTGGAATGGGAGCGCCAAGAAGCGCGCGCCGCATTGCTGTTGCATCTTCATAGCGAAATTCTTGACGAATGGACATTGATGCGGTAATTGCATCCGAAACATGTGGGGTGATCGCTGGATTAATCTCCTGTGGCGAACGTAGCGGGTCGGTTGTGGCCGAGATCCGCTCAGTAGCGGTTGCCGGTTTTTGCCCTGTCATGAGGTGGTAGAGTGTAGCTCCAAGGCTGTATAGATCACTACGTGGGCCGGTACCACTGCCATCACCCCACTGTTCGGGTGGGGCATAGGCCGGAGTGAGGCCGCGCCGTGAGAGTCGTGTCGCTTCATCGCCCTCTTTGACAAGGCCAAAATCGACAAGCTTGATCAGCCCGGCTGGGGTAACACGAATATTTGCCGGTTTGATGTCGCGATGTGTAATCGTGGGTTGCTGCTGATGGAGATACGAGAGCACATCGCAAAGTTGCACAGCATACCCAAGAACCTGTGGTTCAGCCAATGGGCCACGCTGACGCTGCTGTACCTGCTCCAGGCTTTGCCCTGGAACCAGTTCCATCACAAGATAACCATTGTCGTCTGCCTCGAAAATATCAAAATAACGTGGCAGATTTGGATGTTGTAATTTGACAAGTAATTGAAATTCATCGCTAAATGCGCGTACACTTTGTGGGTTAAACGATTCCTTGAGGGCAACCTTAACAGATGGCATGCGGGCCACCTGTGCGCGATAGACCGCGCCAAATGCGCCATAGCCGATGACTCCAAGAATATGGTAATCGCCAACCTGATCGCCAGGATCGTGTAGCTGAAGTGCGTAGCGTAGCGTCTTACCGCAACGGCGACAGCGTGTTGCGTCATTCGCGTTATCGATGTGGCAACCAGTGCTAGAACGGATATCGATACAAATTCGCATAATGGTGCTGCTTAACGAAATTTCTACTGCCTGTATTGTACACTGCTATGCGTACCAACACCGGTAGCAATTCAGTAGAAATTTTACAGCACCTCGTAACAATTCAAGGTGCAGCCTTCCAATTCCGGAACAGCTCCAGCAATCGCTCACGTTCTGGCTCCGCTACGACAGTATCTCGTAGTGTACCAACGACTTTGATAGTGCGTTGCATTTGTTCCAAATAGGTACGGCAATCGATACACCTATGGAGGTGTTGCTCGAGTCGTTGCCGATCCGGCTCCGCTAATGCCAATTCAAAATAATCAGTCAAGAGATCCGCAAGCTCGCGGCATGTCATAGTATCAATAGTCATATGAAATACTTTCTGGTGTAATGTATCATTAGCTGTTCCAAGCCTTTGGCATTAGTTGTATTGACGCATTAGAGTATGCTCTCACTATCGGATGTGAGGTATCGTTCAAGTCTGTGGCGTATCCTTGTTCTGGCACGATGGAGTAGGACGCGCTGATTTGTCTCGCTCAATCCTAGAACATTACAAACCTCTGGCGAACTCCAGCCTTCAAGATCGCGTAGGCTAATGACAGTGCGTTGGCTCTCGGGCAGATTTGCAATCTCCTCATGTACGATGTTGCGCACTTCAAGTGAGAGTGCCCGCTCTTCGGGGAGCTCTTCCCAGGAATGTGGTGATGAGCTCCAGTGGCCAGCTCGTGCTTGTCCAGGTGCTATAAAATACTCACTGGAATCGTTCGTGTCTTCGGTCTCGACTGAGGTTTGCCCAAGATCCGTAAACGATATTGTTCGCCCATCACGCAGGCCACGTGTTTTAGCACGATTGATAACAATACGGTAAATCCAGGTACGCAGGGATGATCGACCTTCAAAGGTAGGCAGGCCGCGCAGAACACCAAGCCATGCCTCCTGAGCAACATCCTCAGCCGCAGCCCGATTTGCGACGAAAGCCATTGCAAGCCGTACCATTCCAGCATGGTAGCGATCTACGAGCAGCTGAAAGGCAGCCTCATCGCCTTGGCGCAGCCGTTCCAGAAGTAAGGACTCGTCAGTTGGTACCATTGGTTCGGTTTCTAAGCTCATATCAATAGCCATCCTCAATCATGTCATTGCCATCATCTGGTTCATCGTGAGCGCCGACTCTTTATACATAGCGCAACAAATAGAGGCAGTTCGGATGGCATAGGGATCTACTCGTGATGGTATGCAACGAGAAAAATCGCTCAGATCGTATGCATAATAATTGCATACACTAAGAGTTACATAGCGCGCTAGTTTAATTGGAATTGTTGTTTGAATATGTCATCCCCATTATAGCACGTTGCAACGCGCGCTTGTAGTGCGGATGATGTTTGACCCATGAGCGGTATGCACGTATAATTACAATGTTTTCATTGTTAGGAATCAATATATGCGTGTTCTTGTTGTCGATGATAATCGCGATATTCTAGGCCTTATAGATCGCTTGCTGACAGCAAACGGTTATGAGGTCTTTACTGCACGTGATGGTCGTGAGGCAGTTTCACAAGAGGCGCTGACCGAACCGAATCTGATCATTCTAGATGTGAACTTACCATATATTAATGGTTGGGATCTCTGTCGGCTCTTTAAGCAGCGGCGGTCTGTGCCAGTTATGTTGCTAACGGTACGTGTAGAGCATGTGGATCTAGAGGAGAGCCGCGATGCTGGCGCCGACGACCATATTGCGAAACCATTTGACATCGCAGAATTTCTTGCTCGCATTGACCGCGTGACACAACACGAGCACACACCAATTCAATTATTGGGTCATTAAATCGAAAAGGGTTAGGGTCATGCGGACTTAGTCCGTGATCCCTAACCCTTATGTATGTGCGACATTTATTCTGCTTGCGAGGTAGCCCTAGACTTTCCATTTACGGCACGTGATGGTAGTGCCGGTATTCTCTTGTGATTTGATGTCGAATTCGTCCATGAGGCGTTTTGCGCCTGGTAGACCCATACCCATACCACGCGATGTGCTATAGCCATCCTGCATCACAAGGCTAATATCTGTGATGCCAGGCCCCTGATCATCACAGATGATCTCAATCCCTTTACGACCAGGTTTCTCAATTTCGCGCACCGTCACTGTGCCGGTTCCGGCGTACAGGAAGATATTACGCGCGAGTTCGCTTACCGCTGTTGCAATGCGCGCCTGATCTATCGCACCAAACCCAAGCAGTTTGGCAGTATCGCGAGCAAGTGTGCGCGCAATAACGATATCGAGGTCGCTGCGAATGACTGCAACCTTAGGCTGAGCCATCTTCACTCCCCCCGACCTGCCGACGCAGCATCGCCAAACCCTTCTCCAAGTTCAGAGCCGTCAGCACCTGCGGAAGCTCTAACCCCAGCTCAACAAGCGTGATCGCTACAGCGGGTTGTAGGCCGGTGATCACGACGCGCGTCCCCATCAGCCCAGCCATTGATGCGATATCGCTAATCAAGCGGCCAATGAAACTATCAACAACCTCGACAGCGGTTAGATCAACGATCAAGCCGCGCGCTTTTGTCTCGTAGATTCGATTTAGGAGGTCTTCCTTAAACTGAACCGCCGAACTGTCGTGCAGCGCCACCTGAATCGACGCAATCAATACGTCGCCAATCTTCAGGATGGGTATGCGGAGACTTTCCAACGGGTCCTCCCTATCTTCTCAGAATGCTTGCTTCTGTTGTTGAACGCCTACATTAACTAGATACGCAGCCGTTATTGAACACGCTATTTAGTATACCATGGCATATATACAGCAAAATAGACAAAAGTGTACAAGAACGCAACGAAAAAGTGAGGAATCGATCATGAATCATGCTACGACTATCACCCGTGATTTCACGGCGACAACGTTTGTCGTTGATGGAACCCGCACGCTACTTCTGTTTCATCGCAAACTGCACAAGTGGTTTCCACCAGGCGGGCATATTGAACCGCATGAATTGCCCGATGTTGCTGCGATCCGTGAGGTGCGCGAAGAAACAGGCCTTGAGGTGCAATTACTCAGTGTTGGTTCCCTTCTGGGTACTGTTGCTGTGCTGCCACAACCACACTGCATGCTGCTGGAGACAATTGCACCCAATCATCAGCATATTGATCTGATTTATTTTGCGCATGTTATTGGTGGAGAACTAAAACCCTCCGAACGTGAGGCACATGCGGCGCGTTGGCTTAGCTGGGAAGAACTGGCGGCCCCTGAGATTCCTGAGGATATTCGGGTTCTTGGGCGACGTGCGCTAGCGGTGTATGCGTGAGTTGTTGCATACGTGCCTCATTTGGTAAGAGCCAAGCTACGATCATGGTTGCCAGAATGAGTAGTGTCTGCGACTCAAAAGCTGTCTGCATACCATAATGATCAGCGATCAGGCCCGTAATAGGTACCCCAATTGCCCCCGTAACAAAGCCAAGCCCCAAAATAAGGCCGGAAGCAAGCCCTGCTCGCCCAGACATAAGTTGCTGTGCCATAACAAGCATGAGTGGCCCAGTTGAGGCAGCACTCAAGCCAATCAGTGCAGCAGTAACAAATGCGGATGGACCAGGGAAGCGCGCAAACAGGATCAATGCTGGGATTGAAAGTACTAACGAGCCAAGAATGATACCACGGCGCCCGAAACGGTCGGCGAGTGCACCACACCAGATCGAGCCAACCGCACTAGAGAGGATGAGTGTGGTCGCCAAAGGGCCATAGAATTCTGGCCCATACCCAAGTTGTTTATACCATGTGGGTACAAATGCCTGCACACTCGATATTGTCCAAGCACGCATCATCATCACAACGATAATCAATGCCAATGGAGCATACGCAATTGCTGGATGGATTTGTGTAGTAGCGGCTGGCACTGCTCGAGTTCCTGCCAACCTGCTGGCGCGTTGCCCACGTACATCCCATAATAGTACTAGGCCAGTGAAGATCCCAGGAATGAGTAACAAAATTGTTCCATGAGCACCTAAGAGCGCAAATACGGCGGCTCCTACAAGTGGGCCTAAGGCGACGCCAACGGTGCCACCTGTGACATACACCGACATAGCCGTATTGCGCTGTGCTGGCGGGATAACCGCTGCCGCAGCGAGTGCACCAAGCGGATGAAATGCACCAGATCCAAGCCCAGCAGCAGCAGCGGCCAGCAGAATGAGTGGGAATGATGGCACAAAGCCGACTAACGCAAATGTCAAGCCAGTCCAGATCATGGTTAAGCCGATCAGGCGCGTTCCCCAGCGATCCGCCAGCCAACCAAAGAGCGGTTGAGAAATAGAGGATATGCCACTATATGCTAATGCAATCAGCCCAACGGTCTGTAGATTCAGTGTATAGCGGGCAATCAGCAGCGGATAGAGTACCGGCAAAATGCCATAATACATATCTACGGTGAAGTGGCCGAGCATGAGCATCATGAGTGGACGATTGCTAAAGAGCGTCTGCCAGCGTGATTGGGCGGCGATCATGATTTGTTATTCCCTCATTGCTGTTTCTTACTATTCGTATTCTACCACCAACTATACTGCGGCTCATATTGTTGCGAGAGTGTTACGGGCTGTAAGGGTCTCTTTTCGGAGATGTATAGCGGGGTTCGCTATACTGGCAGGGATGGATGGGTTTCCCATACCACAAAGACGTGCATCGCACCAGCGAGGAGGCTGAAATGCGAATCCATACAAAACCACGGATTGTTGTGCTCGGCGGCGGATTTGGCGGGCTGGAGACGGCCTTCTTTCTACGCATGCGCTTGCACGAGCAGGCAGATATTACCCTCATCTCAGATCGCGACTATTTTCTCTTTAAGCCGAATACAATTTATATACCCTTTGGAATGAATCCAGAGAAATTGAAAATTGGTCTTGAGCGGCCAATGAAGAAGCGCGACATCGTGTTTCTACACGAGCATGTGCGTGAAATTGACCCAGTAACAAAGCAGGTATTCACCGAACAGCATACGGTTTCGTACGATTTCCTGGTTGTCGCAACTGGGGCTGGGATGCGTGAGCAGGAAGTGCCAGGGATGGCTCAATACGCCGAGCGTGTCTGGTCGCCAACCGATATGTTAAAACTACAGGTTGCATTCTATCAGCTTGCTGAACAGGCCCACGAAGGCCATCATCGCCAGGTGTTATTCCTGGTACCGCCGAATAATAAGTGTTCGGGGCCATTGTATGAATTAGGCCTGATGCTTGATACATGGCTACGGCGCAAGGGTGTGCGGCGTGCGGTCGACATAGTCTGGTCAACCTATGAATCAGGCTATATTCAGGCCTTTGGGCCGCGTTTGAACGAGGTTATTGCCCAGGAATTTGCTGATCGTGGCATTGATGGCTACCCGAATCATGCGGTTGAACGGATCGAGCGCGGCGTTGCCCACTACACGAACGGGCGTGATCTTGCGTATGATTTGCTGGTTACCTTCCCACCCTATGCCGCATCTACGGCATTTGCGGGGTTACCTGCCGATGATCGCGGGTTTATTACCACAGAACCAACAACGCGTCAGGTAATGGGTTATCCCGAGATTTATGCGGTGGGCGATACTAGTGATTTCCCGGTCAAACAAGCCTTCCTGGCATTCCTGCAGGCCGATGCAACCGCCGAACACTTGGCGTCGCACATTCTGGGTACACAGCCAGCGTTTGAATTTGAACCGGTGAGTATGTGTGTGATGGAACAGTTTGATAAAGCCACATTCGCACAGGTTCCGCTCCACTTGACAGGCCGTCCAGAGAAGCCGCTTGAGGTGTTGGCGGGCAGTGCTCAGTACAAAGTCGGCTCAGGTGCGCTCTGGCGGC
>JANLSE010000541.1:0-3482 GCA_031362265.1 Roseiflexaceae bacterium | reverse complement strand
GTGCGTGATGAGCAGTTAGCACGCCTCGTGCGCCAGGATTCTTGCCTGCATCCGGCTCGCACCGTAACAGATCTCTTTGCCCTGATCGATCGCGGCCAGTTGAGCGAGTCGTGCTTCTTTGCCGGTTGTGCCTGCCGTATGGATGTGTTGACCTATGCGCGCTATGACCCAACATATGGTTACCCACTGACGATTACTATGCGCCATGACCGCGCCGCAAACTGGTGGACACACGGATTTTGGAGCTATGTGTTTCAGTATGGCCGCCTACCGGATTGCGCACGCCGATCGGAGGCAGAGGTCATTGAATCGGTGACACTGACGCCACTATCGCAATAAGGCGTATAGCCGTGGAGTGATGGAGCGGTGGAGCGGTGGAGCGGTGGAGCATTGAAGCATTGGAGCGGGGTGCCCTCTGGGCCAAGCATTGGAGCGATGGAACGTTGGAACGCGAACTGTCACCTTGTCACTCCGTCTCCTTGTCTCCTTGTCTTCTGCGCTCTGCGCTCTGCGTTCTTGCGCTGTAAGCTATCCTTGCAACTCAAGAATGACGTGTAGTGCTGCATAGATATCCGGCACGACATAATCGGCTGGGTGACCAGCAGGTGGTGGGCTGTCGGTGATAAAGATCGTGGTCATCCCAAGCTCGCGTGCTGTCTGTAGGTTATGAAGTGTATCTTCAACCATAATCGTTGTCTCAGCAGTGATATCGAGTGTTGCGAGTGCCTTCTGGTAGCCGTGCAGATGTGGCTTTGGCAAAAACTGCTGAAAGCGGATATCGAAAATGGTTCCGAAATGCTCGGTAATGCCAAGATGCCGCAGCACAATGTGGGTATGCTCTGCAGGTGAATTCGTGAATATCGCCTTATTCCCGTGTAATAAGCCCAACAACTGGCTCAGTACAGGGTCTTCTTTCAGATATGCAGCGTATGGTACATCGTGAACAAATGCAAGGAACCGTTCAATCGTCACGCCGTGGTTCACCTGTAGCCCACGCATGGTTGTCCCATAAGTTGTAAAGTAGTGGTGCCGAAGAGCTTGCGCTCCATCCAGACTAATGCCTAAGTGCAGTTGAATATAGTCAAGAATACGATTGCTGATCGCTTCCTGAAGCCCAAGTGAGGTAGGATACAGTGTGTCGTCAAGATCGAATAATGTTGTAAGTTTTCTCATACAATGTAGTATACGGTGTGCGGAGCGATCCGTCCAATGTTTGGTAGCCATTCGGCAGGGCTAATGCAAAGTCAGCAACGAAAAAGCCAGCGATCAATACTTCAACGTATAATGCTAAAATGGTGCTGGTTGCGCTGGCGGAATTTATTGGCCAATATAGTGTAAACTGGGGTATGCTTGTGACAGGTGGCTTTATTGCCAGCTCGCCACCAATTGTTCTATTACTGGCGTTCTATCGTTATATCGTTTCAGAGCTAGCGGCTGGCGGCCTCAAAGGGCAAGTTAGTAGCGCTTACGCGCCTGAGATCACTGAATTGACTGGGAATAACTGAAGATATGCAGCAAACCTATGCGCGGATTCAATCTGAATTTCATACTGCCGATGAATATCGTTATAATCGCCATTCACCTGAGCGCTGGGTTGTAGCGCATCTGCTGCGCTATGCGTGGCTATTGGCGCTGTTTTTAATCACCGCGCTTGGCATGGCTATAGCGCAGAGTGCTGGAGCGTTGGCGATTGGGCGCGCTTTTGATACAATCGCCGTTGGTGTTGATGCCAGCGTTGTATTGGTGGCGGCATTATGGGTTGCTGCTGCCTATATGAGCTATGGCGGCTGTGATATCGTGAATAGCCTAGCGCTGCGCATTTTGGGCCAACGTGTCGAGCGTGATGCGCGTGAAGAGCTATACTTGAGCCTAATCGGCAAGAGCCCGTCGTTTCATGGTCGCCAGCGGGTTGGCGATCTCATGGCGCGTACAACCAATGATATTACCCAGATTGGCCTCATGATTGCGCCAAACTCTGGTCTGGTATTTGAGGGTCTGCTGGCGTTGATTGTTCCATTTGTGACAATCACATTTCTGCGGGTGGATCTCCTGCTTGTCCCAGTGCTCTTCCTGATTGGCTTTGCGATCACACTCTACCGCTACAGTGCGACACTGCGGCCAATTGCCGAGGCACAGCGCGCGCAATTTGGCGCATTAAATGCTCAGCTTGCCGAGGCGGTTGGTGGTGCAGAGGTGGTGCAGGGCTTTGCACAAGAGGCTGCCGAGGAACAGCGTTTCAGTCGCCTCGCACGTGGCTTTCGTGATCTGTTTGTACGCGAAGGTGATGTTCAGGCGCGCTTTCTCCCGCTCTTAATCTATGGGTTAAGTGTGGGGTTGGCCTTCGGGCATGCGCTCTTCCTCTATAGCCAGGGTAACCTGTCGATTGGCCAGGTTATTGCCTATATGGCGCTGATCGAGACGCTTCATACGCCACTCTATTTCTCGCTCATGACCTTCTCGGTTATTCAGCTTGGTTTGGCGAGCTCGCGGCGGGTGCTTGAGTTGATGAATGAGGCCGACCCTGAAGGCACGCATGTAGGTGGACACACAGCGATGATCCAAGGTGCTATCCGCTTTGAGCAGGTCTCGTTTGGCTATAGCGAAGGCCAGACACTCCGCCAGATCGATTTTGCGGTGCAGCCTGGCGAGACAATTGCGATCGTTGGCCAAACCGGTGCAGGTAAAACAACGCTGACAAAACTGGTGAATCGCACACTGGATGCCACGAGTGGGCGTGTCCTGATCGATGGCGTTGATGTGCGTGAGTGGAGCCTGGATAGTTTGCGCTCACAGATCGGTGCGATTGAACAGGATGTGTTCCTCTTCTCGCGTAGTATCGCAGATAATATTGCGTTTGGTGCACAGGCCACGCCCACGCGTGCGCAGATTGAGCAGGCTGCCCAGCAGGCGCAGGCGCATGAATTTATCAGTACACTACCCGAAGGCTACGAGACAGTCATTGGTGAACGTGGTGTAACCCTTTCAGGTGGTCAACGCCAGCGAATCGCAATTGCGCGGGCATTCCTGAGTGACCCACGGATCCTGATCTTGGATGACTCAACCAGTGCACTTGATAGTGCCACTGAGGATCAGATCCAGCGCGCCATGCATCAGATCTTGCTCGGCCGAACAACGCTGCTGATCACCCATCGCCTCTCGCAGATCCGTAATGCCAGCCGGATCTTGCTACTCAAAAATGGTGAACTAATCGCACAAGGTACTCACCAGGATTTGATGCAGCAGAGCGAGGCGTATCGTAGAATTTTTGAGCATTGAAGTCGGGTACCAGACCCAAAGGGTGCCCCGGTGTAGCATGTGAGTGCAGAACGCAGAACGATGGAGTGGTGGAATGGTTCTGCGACTCAGCGCGCGGCGAACACAAGGTTCGCCCGTACGATGATGGACAATGATGGGTATGGTTGAACGAACATCGTATTGGTTTTGTGGTTCAGCGCGTGGGCGAACACAAGGTTCGCCCGTAC
>JANLSE010000516.1:0-7915 GCA_031362265.1 Roseiflexaceae bacterium | reverse complement strand
AAACCGTCATACTACGCGCACCAAGATTAAACCCTTGTGGGTCGTGAAGCTGCTCCACCGCCTGCCACCAGCGATCATAGTTTGCAAACGGCTCGCCCATCCCCATAAACACAATATTCGAGATCCGCTCAAAGCGGCTTTGCCCACGAAAACGTGGCTCCTGGGCCAGAGTACGCAATTCGCGCGCAGCCCATATCACCTGCTCAACCATGTGTCCAGATGTCAGGTTCTTCAATAACCCAAGCCGCCCGGTTGCACAGAAGTCGCATCCCATTGCACAACCTGCTTGGGTTGAAACACATACGGTAGCCCGATCTGTATAGACCATGAGAACACTCTCAATCACCTCACCACTTGGGAGCTGAAAGAGCGCTTTACGGGTCAAGCCATCGTCATCGGTTTGCACCTTCAGCAGCTGCAAGCCTTGCCAGCGCAATGCACCTGCCAATTCAGTTCGTAATGATAACGATAAATCAGTCATCTGGGCAGGATCATCAACCAGATGCAGATAACAATGGCGCAAGATCTGGCGCGCACGAAACGGCTGCTGTCCACGGTCGGCCAGAAACTGCTCCAAATCAGAGCGGGTAAGATCATAAATATACGGTAGATCGTTTGTCATAGCCTCAAAAAAGATAAGCGAGGACAATCGTTTGCCCTCGCTTCGTATCATACTCGATTTTATGGCGACTAGCGCCGGCGTGATCGCTGAATTCGAACGGGAACACGAACAGGCTCACGATTCACAGTATATCTGCGGAGGGCCTCGAGCGCAACAGCAACAACCGCAACGACAACAAGAACTTCCATCGGGAAACCCTCCTTCAAAACCAGAAACGGCAGAATGCCGAATAAAACAACTAATTCCATATAGTATAGCAAGAAGTCAGCCGAAAGTCCATAGTCGAATCGTCCTACCTATAGGGGTACTACCACCCCTACCGACCAATCAACTCAACATATTGTGGAAGCTCATTCACTGCGCGCGGAATAATCCCATCACCATTGGTATCCGAGCAATAGTAGATGTCTGGCACTTCAAGATTGATTCGATCAGTACAAATAGCAATACTGCCCGGTGGAACCTGGAGATTATATATCTTTGGGAAATCCGCTACTGGCACCCAAAAGACATACATAGTTCGCCCACCCTTACGGAAGGGTAATACCTGCACCTGATTGATCTGGTCTGGCGCAGGTTCAACCAAAGGCAGCCCAGTATAGGTAGCACCAGCCAACAATAGCGCTGAGTTGCGGAATGCATAAAACGAAGGCCGTGGGACAAATACCCCATTTTGGTCATCGATCAGTTGCGCATTCGAGAAGACTTGCGGCCCAGCTGCTACCAGTGAGAACCACAACGCTCCTGAAAGATTTAGTGCAATTGTTTCGGCATAGATACGCGCAGCATAGTTTGCCTGGCGTAGCTCAAAATCGGCTGGGCAGGTGGCAGCGACATCGATGCTTGCACCGCGTAAGGTATTACACGAAGCGCCAATCTCGGTTGCGAAGAGCGGTTTGCTGCCAAGCCCATACTCAGCAAGTACTCCACGTAGTTTACGCGCCTTGGGAATAAGCAAATCACCAGCACCCCATTCGCCATATGCATGAAAACTGAGGGCATCGAAACTATTGCCTGCACCACTCGCCAACATCCCACGCATAAATGTGAGGGTTTGGTCATCCCGGCTTGGCTCAAATGCAAACGAGCCAGCCAACACAGTGGCTTGTGGATTACTTGCCTTAATCGCAGCTGATGTAAGCTTGACTGCCTCGCCATAATAGGCACCCCCATAGTATGGCATCCCACCATCGAGCCAGCAGCCAAAGCCACTTACATCGCTACCCACCTCTTGTACCGTATAATCAGGCTCATTCCAGATCTCAAAATGGTCGATCGCGGTTGGGCCAGTTGCATAACGTGCCGCAACTGCACCAGCGAATCGTGCGAAATCAGCTAGATATTCAGGCCGGGGAGGGCTGCACATACGGCCAGGAGTTCGTTGAGCCCACGAAGGTGATTGTAAAATAATAACAACCGGCTCAAATCCTAACTGTCGTAGCCGGCGTACATTTGTCTCAACATTCGCCAGCACACTCCAATCATATGTGCCCCGTACACTTTCCACGCGCGACCACGTGACATCCCCAGCCCGAACCCAACGTGGATTCGCCTCACGTGCGTAGCCAAGCACACGATCATCATAATATTCACGCACATCAAAACCAAACGTGCTCGGCGGCCCTGGCGATGTCTTAATCACAGGAAGATAGATGCGGCTTCCCGTACTCGCCCGGAGTGGTGTGATGGATAAGATCAAACTTAACAGAAGTAATCTACCAAAAATCAGTCGTAACCAAGAGCGTTGTATCTTCATTGTAGTTCTACTACTCCAAGCTTCGCCTCATATGCGATGATATACATCCAGAGTACATCGTGCCATAGCTATTATGCTACAATTTGTGGAACCAATATGGTGCATACATGATTACAATTTCGATGAAAACAACTCAAAACAGCCCAGTATCGCGCCGCCCACGGCTACTGTTTGTATCGCCTCGTTTTCCTTATCCCCCCATCCAGGGTGATCGGCTGCGCGCCTACGAGTTATTGGGTCGCCTGCGTGATCGCTATCAGATAACGCTGCTCGCACCCGATGCACCAGATGCTACCCATGTCGCTCGCGCGCTTGGTGTTGAGTGGATCCCAGTGCATGTCGCACGCCTCCCTGCGCTGCTGGCGATTGTAGCTGCTCTCCCTAGTAAATTGCCGCTCCAGGTTGCGTATCTTTGCCCACCAGCATTACTTCACGGTGCGCGCCGCATTCTCGCAGAGTGCCGCCATGATCTACTCCATATTCATACCATACGCGCGGCACCAGTTGCGGGTCTCACCCACCTCCCAGTCGTGTTTGATTTCATTGATCCATTATCGCTTAATATGCGCCGCCGTGCCGAACATGAGCATATCCCACTGCGCTGGCTCTTCCAGCACGAGGCAGACCGTTTGCAACAGTATGAACGTAAGTTACTCGATCAATCAGCTGCCACAATGGTCGTTGCGGCAACCGATCTGCCAGCGTTGGGTAATCACCCCAGATTGCATGTTATCACGAGTGGCATCAACCTCGATACATTCACCTATACCGAAGCCAACCGCGACCCGGCAACTATTATCTTTAGTGGGCGGATGGCCTACTACCCGAACGCCGATGCGGCCCGTTTCCTGGCCTTGGAAATCCTGCCGCTCGTACGCGCACAACTCCCTACAGCTCAGTTGCGTATCGTTGGGGCCGACCCGCCGCCAAGTGTACGTGATCTCGCGATCTGCCCAGGTGTCACCGTGACCGGTTATGTCGAGCAAATCGCTGTTGAGCTTCAGCGTGCAACAGTTGCCGCAGCGCCGATCCGTACTGGAACAGGTATTCAGACAAAAGTGATGGAAGCTATGGCATGTGGCACGCCAGTTGTTGCTACTGCCCACGCGCTGGCCGGAATCGCAGCACAGCCAGGGTTGCACGCACTTGTAGCCGAAGAAGCACAGCCAATTGCGCAAGCATTGATCCGGCTGATGATGGATGCACAATTGCGGTTACAATTAGCACGGGCTGCACGCAAGTGGGTGGAACTGCGTTATACTTGGGATGCGACCGCTGATGCAGTCGATGCACTCTATCAGGAAGCCTTAGGCATGTATACCACACGGCGGTCAGGGCCATATGTATGAATGAATTACCTATTGCGAAGCCCAGTTTGCGAGCACCAATCTCTATGCTGCAGCCACGCCTCGACATCTCAGAACGCCGACTGTTGCTGATCAGCGCAGATACGCTCATCATTCTTGCCAGCCTGTTCGGCTCGCTGCTCTTCTGGGAACGAATCGGTGGGCGCAATCTTGATCTCCCAATCGTACAGAACCAGGCAGGTTGGTTGATACCTTTGGCTGGAGCATGGATGCTCTGGCTGGCACTTAGCGACGCCTATAATCTGCGTCTTGCAGTACGCACCGGAGCGATTGCCTGGCGTATCTTGGTGGGCGGACTCTTCGTGACATTCACCTACCTGCTGGTATTTTTCATTACCTCACGTGCAACGGTAACAGCTGGGTTACCTGGCATTTTCAGCAGCGTCTCGACAGGCCCCGAACCATTGCGCTTTGCTCCCGCTGTGGCAGTAGTTGGCTCAACAATCCTTCTGCTGGTATGGCGGAGTGCGTATGTCTGGCTGTTATGTGGCCCACAGACCCGCCCACGCCTATTGATTCTGGGTGCGGGCCAGGCTGGGCGCACTCTGTACGCCACGATCTCATCGAATTACACCGCGCAGTACAATATTGTTGGGTTTGTCGATGATGATCCACATAAACAGGGCACGCATGTGTGTGGTATTCAAGTGCTTGGTTCGCATCAGCAACTCGAACAGTTGGTGTGGGCCAATAGTGCCGATGAGATTGCATTGGCGATAAGTACTGAACTGCCCGAGAGCATGCTGCTGGCCTTGATGAAGTGCCACGAACAAGGCATCGCTGTCACCCCAATGCCGCTCGTCTATGAGCGCCTAACCGGCAAAGTGGCGGTGAACCATATTGGTAGCCAATGGTATGTGGCATTACCAATTCAGCCCAAACCTGCGGCAACTGCACTTGCCGTATCAAAACGCCTGCTTGATCTGGCTGGTGCGCTGCTCTTAGCGCTGCCACTGTTGGTACTGACTCCGCTGATTGCGCTATTGATTCGGCTCGACTCACCAGGGCCAATCTTTTACCGCCAGCAGCGTGTAGGCCGGTATGGCGTTCCATTCTGGTTGATCAAATTCCGCTCGATGCGTGCCGATGCTGAAGAAAATGGCGAGGCTCGCTGGGCCAGTGCCGACGACCCACGTAAAACGCGGATTGGTTCATTCTTACGCCGTACACGGATCGATGAGCTACCGCAAGTATTGAATGTTATCCATGGGGAAATGAGTTTGGTTGGGCCGCGCCCTGAACGACCTGAATTTATCGAACAGCTCCAACAGCAGATTCCCTATTATCGCACACGATTTTCCGCGAAGCCAGGGCTGACTGGTTGGGCACAGATCAATTACCCTTATGGTAATTCGGTTGCGGATACCTTGGCAAAGCTGCAGTATGATCTGTATTATCTGAAACATCAATCGCTTTGGTTTGATCTGCTCATCCTTATGCGTACTGTTGCAGTTGTGTTGAAGATGCAAGGGCACTAGGTTCGATACCATAGACCGTAGCCACTATTCGTCAGTCGATAGGTGCTGGGAGCAGGTTGTGGAAGGCAAGAGCGAGCAAGGCAAGCAAACGAAGAACAACCTTCCAGCAATACTATTGATTGGCGTACTCTTACTCTTGCAACTCTTGGCGCTAACGGTAGGTTTATTCAATACACAACAGCAGCTGATCGTCCAGATCGACTCGCCCAATGCAAACGGATACCTTGAGCAGTTTCGCGATCTCGAACGCAACCAAGAAGGTGCCTATCGTTGGTCATTCTCACGTGCGGCACTGCAACTACACGCTTTTGCGCGAACCCCCGTCATTGTCGATTTACGGCTGACATCGCCCCGCCCTGCCGATGAGCCAGCTGCAGAACTGGTCTTGGCGCGCGGTAATTGGCGCACGCCCTCCTTCCCAATACGTGGCGATTGGAGACGTTATGCCATACTGATTCCGGCTACAGGCTACCAGCCCGAACTCAATTTTGAAGGGAACACCTTTCGCCCCGATGAACGTGACCGCCGCAGTTTAGGGGTAGCGCTGAGCCGGATTCAACTTCAAGTTGCCATGCCAGAGCCCCAATTCACTTCGGCGCTCAGCTTGGTAGGTTTCCGGCGTTTACTGGTGTTACTCATCTTACCTCTGGTTTGTATCGGCCTCGTCCCAGCTGTTCGTACGCAACGAACCACGCTCATTCTGAAGGCTATTGCGGGCATGCTCGCTGTGATTGGTGTGTATCTGCTCAGTTCGAATCTTGCGAGCTTTGCATACTATTTACCAGCGGAATTCGTTCCAATCGTGCTTGCTGGTATGGGGTTAGCTGTATCGCTAAACCATCGAGTGACGGTTAGTGCCATAACAACGCAGCTTGTGCAACGCTTGCAAAACGATGCCTTCCGTAGCCGTCTGTTGCTCGCAACTGCGCTTGTGGTGGGTATCATCATGGCTCAAATAATTCCACCATGGACGCATCATGATGAGTCGTCACATTTTGAATATGCTTGGCTTGCCGCAAATCATCCAACCTGGCCTACACCCAATACAACGGATGCACGCTTAGCCCGTATCGATGGCGGTGGCCGTGCATTATTTCATCCACCACTCTATTATGCGATTGCAAGCATCCCGCTCCGTTTTGTCAGTTCGTGGACATTGGAAGCACAACTGTTGCTGGTTCGGTTGTTTTCCATTCCATTTCTGCTGCTCACAGTCTTGATGGCAGATCGGATTGTACGCGAACTTGTACCAAGCGACCATGTGTTACGTTGGATGATACCCTATGTGCTGGTTCTGAACCCATCATTCATGGCACTCATGACATCAGTAAACAATGATGTCGCTGCTGTTACGGCATGTACATGGATATGTTGGGCCATGGCCCAAAGCCTCGTACAGGGGTTATCACGCAAACGCTTGATCTGGTTATTTGGGTCAGCGGCAATTGCACTGCTCACCAAAAACACGAGCGCAATTGTGATTGGCCTTATCCCGATTATGCTGATCATTTGTGTGTGGCAAAACTATCGCTGGCGCTGGCGCTGGCTCTTGAGTACGCTCATCGCTGGCGGGGCAGCACTGCTGCTGATCAATCTCGCATGGGGCGATCCTGCCCATTGGTATCGCTGGGGCGCAGCAACACTCGAACCTGGACATCGCATCGTTTCTCCTGCTGCGCCAATGGGCACCCATGTCTTGCGTCTTAACACGGTCGCTGTACCAGATTACGAAGGGTTATCACAACCGATTCGTGATGGTGAGCGCCTATCAGCACAAACTGTTACGGTAGGGGCCTGGATCTGGGCAAGCCGGCCAGCAAAAGTCTGGGCACCAGCAATCATCTATGGCACCCGTGATCAGCAACTGGTCGGCCCAAATCGAACAATTGAGGTTGGCACAACACCGATATTCGTAGCCGATACCTTTCGGCTCCCTCAGCGGCTGATGTTTGTACACGCTATGGCTTGGTCGGTTGCTCCGGGGGATCCAACACCAACCGAACTCTACATCGACGGTGTTGTGTTTGCGCGTGGTGAGTTTCCCGCCGAACCACCGACATATAGTGACATAACACACTCACAAGGCACATGGGGTGGCAAACCATTTGTGAATTTACTGATCAATAGCGACATGGAACAAGGTTGGATCTATTTGCGGCCGCAGGTAGAGCAAACGGTTGCAGGTTTTGCGCGCCGTTCGATTTCCAGGCTGGTTAGTAACACAGCTGATGCTGATTGGACACTCTACCGTGAGGCACGCGATTATGTGCCCTGGATCCTCTTCAGCCTGTTTGGATCGTATGGTGAGCGCGTAACACTACGTGACCCACTCTGGCAAAGCGTCATCCCTGGCTTGTTTGTCCTTGCATTAGCAGGTATTGTACGCCAGGTCATTCGCCAGCCCCGGCCATGGGATCGCCGTGCAATTGCGTGGGCAACACTTGGTTTTGGGTGTCTTATGGTATGGGCAGTTGTACAATTAGTTCATTTACCGCCCGAATTCCCCAGTGGCATTCCACTCGCACGCTATGGGTACACGGTGATTGCCCTTACGATGGCATTGCTCTGTGCTGGCTGGTTAGCATGGATCCCCCAGCATCTGCGGCGATATGGGGCAATCTGCATTCTCATTGTTAGCTTCGTTTTGCTATGCCTCGCCTATGATACCGCCAGCCTGTATGCCAATACAGCG
>JANLSE010000504.1:0-26136 GCA_031362265.1 Roseiflexaceae bacterium | reverse complement strand
ACTGCCTCCAACAGTCGAGCCTAACCCATTACCGAATGCAGCCGCTGGGCCACTGATTTGCGCGCCTAGCATTCCTATCATCATCCAAGGCAAAGCAACACCGCGTGCTGGAATACTGCTCTACTTTGCGCGCAGAGCTGTTAGTGGCACTGTAGCCGATGCAAATGGAGTATTCCGCATCACCTTGAATGTTGGTAATGAGCGCCCCGGTATATATACCATTTCTGTTTATATGCGCGGTTCCTGGCAAGAAATCATTCGCACAACATGCATTGTTCCAGCAGTTGGGGGATAGTAACTCAGGCGATACACAAATTGCATGCCCATCAGTCTACTATCGCTAATCGCCCAGCGTATCGATTTGTCCTGCAGAAGGAACCCGACGATGTCAGATGAACGTTACGAGTCGGTCAAACACGAGTTTATGACCGTACCAGATAGCATTGGTCTCGCGGAGCTGGTTGACCGCGAGCCATTTATGGCTGACTCAGCGTTCCTAACGGTAGCTGAAGGCTGGCTAGCCGAGGCTGAAGCGGCAGGAGCGCTCGACATGGCCCAGGGGCTTCGTGAGCGGATCGAGGTGTTACGTGAACTGATTGCCCAGGATACCCCAAGCTGGCGTGAGGCGATTGAGCGCTTCGCAGCGGCACGTGATGTTGGCGAACTAGCCGCACTCATTCGCGATATTCCCTTGGCAGGCGATCCTTCATTCCAGCGCCTGATAGAAGGCCTCATCGCTGAGGCCGAGCAGAATCGTGATACCGAGGATGCAGCGGCGCTACGGATGCGGCTTGAGGATTTACGCCAAGCAATCGCAGGCAGTAGCGAACATCTCACACTGGCGAGCTTACTTGTACAAATGCAAGCCGATGATGCTGTTGCCACCGTAGCACGCACCGAAAACCCGGAATTGGTTGAACAGGCTGAGCGCCAGGCATTGGCATTGCTTAAGCATCTAACCGATCAACAACAACTGATCAATTTAGTGTCACAGGCACCACTTGTGCTTGATGAGCCGTTCCTGATACGTGTTGAACAAAGCATAGCGGAAGCTGAGTTGGAGAATGATACTGAGACGGCTGGCGGGTTACGTGCGCGGCTAGAAGGGCTGCGCATGATCAAAGCCCAAGTTCAGGTAACCTTACCTCAGACGCTTCAAGCCTTTGCCAACACACGTGATGCGGGTGATTTGCTTTCATTAGCCCAACGTGTTCCCTTTGTACTTGAAGAAAGCTTTATCACGGCAGTTGAACGCGCAATTACTGGGCTGGAAAGCGGTGGTAGTCAGATCGAAGCCGAAGGCTTGCGTGTACGACTCGATGCGCTCCGCCAGATTCGAACCCAGCAAGAAATGGCCGAAGAATCACCGACCATGCAGGCAATTATCAATTTTCTGAATGCACCAGACGACGAAGCAGCACGGCAGATTTTCGCACTTCAACACGATTTGCTCGATACAGCCGATGCTCAGCAAATGCTGGCCGAAGGCTTCAGTGGTGGCGATCCAGAGAGCCAACAACGTATTGAGGAACGCGCACAACTGCTCCAAACATTGCGCAGTTAGAGTAAATCTGAGCAAGCGCCTATTAGACCTTTTTGGAAGCCTAACTGTTAGTATCAGCGCTATAGAAACCTAGGAGCTATTGTGCAATCCCCTATTGATATCGTCTACCAAGGGCCAACAGCCACTATCGTCCTCAATCGGCCGGATGTTCTAAACGCCTTTGATCCAACAATGATTGCAGCACTACACAAGGCGTTTACTACACTTGCAGCCGAAGATGCAGTACGTGTCGTTGTGCTAACGGGCGCAGGCTCAGCGTTTTGTGCCGGTGGCGATATGCGTTGGATGCAAACAAGCCTGGACATGACCGATGCTGAGAATCTGGCCGATGCAAGCGCAATGGCCGATATGTTTGATGCAGCCTGGACGTTCCCCAAACCACTGATTGGCCGAATTAATGGAGCCGCAATTGGCGGTGGTGCTGGGCTTGTCGCTTGTTGCGATGTAGCAATTGCCTCAGAAACAGCCCGTTTTGGCTTTGGTGAGGTGAAAATTGGCATCATCCCAGCGGTGATTGCCCAATTTGTCGTTCCGAAAATCGGCTACGGCCATGCGCGAGCGCTCTTCGTTACTGGCGAGCGATTTACCGCCGAACGCGCCTTTGAGATCGGCCTAGCTCATGCGGTCACTCCTACCGATGAGCTTGATACAACTGTCATGCAGATCGTCTCGCGAATGCTTACAAGCGCCCCGCATGCTGTCGCTGAAACCAAGCGAGCGCTCGATGTTGTTTGGCAACAGGATCGTGAATCAGCCCGACGCTATCTGGTACATGCGATTGCCAATGTTCGTGCTGGCGCTGAAGCACAGGAAGGGATGCGCGCCTTTCTGGAAAAGCGGCGGCCAGCGTGGACAATTCTAGCAAATGAATAGAACATAGCTGATCGACACCAATAGCGCTAAGGTCGTCTCACCCTATGCAATTTCATGCTCTACGTGAGACTAAGCGACCAGGAGATAGGTGATGCTAAGCCATAAGGTTATATCATTGAGCGCAGTTATCAAGAAGCAAGCTCGCCCCGCACTCCAGCATGTGCTGGTTGTACTATTCATTCTCGCTATGCTTGCCTCATGCAATAGTGCTGCGCCTACACCCAAACCAAATGGGGCACTTTCACCCTCGCCAACGATCGCTGCTGCGGCACCAGTCGTCGCACCAGCACCGGCACCAGCGCCAGTTGTGCGCCCAACCGCGACACCACGCCCGGCACAGCCGATTGCGACAGCAAATCCTGCGGTTTTCAACTACTTCTGGCCGGCAGTTCTGCCAGTTGGTATGCAGCCAGCGCCTAAGGAGAGCCGTGTCGCCCGCGATAACGAGGTTGGGACGAATGCGCCCGGCTTCTATCTGGTTACATTCAATGCGGATGGTGGTAAGCGCAAAATCATCCTTGGCGGTGGAGCGGTGGAGCCATTCAATCTGAGTGGTGAAACCAAGCAAATCGAAGTTGATGGACGTACTGCCAAACTAATCACCAATGGCGAACAGCGCCTCTTAGTGTTTACAACCAACGCAAACCAGGGGACACTCTTTCTCTTTGGTATTGGGGTTGGTGAGGCCGATTTGCTCCAGGCCGCCGATTCGCTACTCCCAATTGAGCTCCCCGATATGCGGGCAAGGGTTGGATTGTAATCGCCTCGCATGTCCTTGAGCACTCAGCTACACTAAGGCCCTACTGCCACATCCACATATTGGTAACTGAGGCGCCCAACAATATCGCGCACAAGGAAACCAGCTACATAATTGCCAGATGCAGCGGGAATGCGCACAGCGCGTAGCGGTGTTGTACCAAGCATAATACTTTCACCGGTGACACGCCCAACAATCAACTCGGCACCGCTTAGGGCATAGGTACGAATCTGAGTCGTGAAACGATCGCCAGACGCTGGCTGTAATTCAAATGGTTGCGCTGCCTGCCCCTGATCGCGAGGGAAACCATACACACTCAAGAAGCTTGCCTGGTTCGCAGCAACCCGAAATAGTACAGCTGCCTGAATTGGCACACTACCCCCGGATACCTCATATAGCCCTTCAACACCATACAGATCGGTTCCAGGCCGAGCAGGCCCTAATAATACTGGGATCGTCACCCCATCGCTTTCCAGCCCCCACTGGGTTGAATCCCAGCGCTGTTGCAGCGTATATGGCCCTACACCCCAAGCGGTTACATCTGTACTGTCCGTTGGCTGTAAAGCATCAATCTCCACAAGTTGCACTCCCGACCGATCGGCAAATGGGATGCCCACAAAAAAATAGACTACTGCAATATCACGTCCAACGAGATGACCCGTTAAAGTTGTAATACCACCTGCGGATTCGGCCACTGCTCGCAAATCACTAATCTTTGGTGCAGAAACCCGAGCATCACCCGCTGTGATAAATGCGCGTAGCATCCGTGCCCAGCTGGTTTGTTGTGCCAGTGGCGATGCTTGATCATACATGGGTGGTAATAACTCTGCTTGCTGTGGAAAATAAACCGAAAGACCGCTTGCATTTGCATGAAATGGCGCATTCCAGCGTGCGATCTGGGCGGCTTGTATGCCAGCAAGTACGGCACGTGCAGGCCCTGTGACTGCATCAGGCGCACCACGCGAGATAGTAATCTGCATCAGATCACCCAGATCGACAGCGCTAAACTCCTCTGGGCGTGGCTGGCTGAATGTCGATGCATATGATCGCGCCTCGGCAAGCGGACGATACGCGGTATCCAGGTTCGTTTGTACAGCATCAGCAAAAGTACCCATAACCTGCGCGAGATCCGCGATCTTGGCGCCATCAAAAGCCGCAAGCATAGCGATCCGCTCGCCCCTTTGCCCATAGTAATTCCCGTATGTCTCTACCGCTGCCCGGCCTACATCGGCACCGCTGGAATTAGGCGCATTATTCAATCGTTCCAGTAAGGCACCCCAATCCCAACCATCACTCGGCTCTAGCTCTGCAGAAGCCACGAGCACATTCGCGTAAGGAGCGACAGCCAAGAGTACATCTAGCTGGCCCATTAAACATGCATCAAACCCAATGACATCGAGCCGTAGGCCATCGAGCTGTGTTTGAGCCGTTGTGAGCGCCTGTTGTAGTTCGGGGAGACTCAACCCATCGTTTGCAGATGAGATATCGAATGCGGTGCCCGCCCAGGCAGACCCATGATCCCAAATAATGAGTGCTGTATGGCGTGCAGGGTATTGGCGCAAACCCCAGACCAGAAAATCAGCAAGATTTTGTGGATCGCCGGTATTCAACTCACCCAAATCTTGCAGCAGGGTCGAATGCATCTGTTGCTGATCGTCGTCACGTTCAATCAAATAACGTCGGGTCGAAGCCCAGCGATCACCTACACCGGTACGACCAGCCCGATCAAACTGCACAACAATATGGAGCTGATCGGAAGAACCAACCAGCTCCATCTCATTTATATCACGTAACGCATCTGCTTCAAGATCGTTATCGCCTGCGAGATACACTAACACTGTCCAGGCTGCTGGTGGAGCAGGAAGACCCTCTACTGGTGCTCGTTTCTGAAGGGTAGCAGATGGAGCGCCAGCTAACGTAAGCCCAATTGGTGTTGGGCTCATACCTGCACGGCTGCTAGCAACATACACCCCAATTGCTGCTACCAACAGAATCACAACAATCAAAATCGCAACCCACACCCCACGCGAAATACCACGCTTCACGGTTTCAGGCGGTGCCATCGGCGTAGTAAGGGCAACAGGCGCAGGCCGAACCGTGGGTGTCGCTGCTGGAACGACAGGTACAGCCGTTGCATCTGGTAGCTCGGATGGCAGTGCAGCTGGCAATTCAGGCATCGACAGGCCTGTCGTTCGCGTAGTTGCCCATGTCGGCTCAGCAGACTCAAAGCGAAACAATTCATCGCCAATTTCAAACAAATCGCCTACATGGAGGCGATATGGCTCATTGATTCGTGTACCATTGACTAATGTGCCATTGGCACTTTCCAGATCGACAATCAGGTAACCGCCGGGATCATGGCGCACTTCAGCATGGCGTCGCGAAGCACGGCCACTCCCTACTGCAATCGTATTTTCTGGGCTACGCCCAATCGTGAGGGTCGCCTCAGTCAATTCAAACTCACGGCCAATCTGCGTGCCGCGTAGCCAAACTATCTTCGAGGACATAGTTGGTTTCCTGAATAGTACATGGTGCTATCTGCAAACGAGCAAGCTGCTCTGAAAAGGTATCGCGATCACCCGTTGTTACACAACAAAGCATTGGTGCATGATCAGATTGCCGATTCATTCCCTGTGAAGCAAGTATTCGCGCCACTTGTTCGGCAATTGCTGGCGCGGGATCGATCAAAACGACTCCTGAGCCTGCCACTTCACGAATTTGATTGGCAAGAAATGGGTAGTGTGTACATCCCAACACAAGTGTATCTGCGCCAGCTGCTACCAATGGAGCCACATAAGTGGTAATAAGATCTCGGGTTGCAGGCGTATTCAATCCACCCGATTCGACAGCATCCGCCAAGCCTTCGCAGGGCTGCAAAAGAACTTGTACATCGCGCGCATAGCGATTCATTACTGTTTGCAATAGGCCACCTGCAATTGTCGCTGGTGTTGCCAGAACCCCGATAACCCCTGTTCTGGTGGCCAGTACAGCTGGTTTTACGGCTGGGACCATACCAACAAATGGCATATTTGGAAATACTTGCCGCAGGTATCCAAGTGCAGCAGCACTTGCACTATTGCAGGCAACGACAATCAATTTCGCCCGCTGCTGAATCAACCAGCTCACCCCAGCCTGGGTGAGTATACACAATTCCTCAGGCGTGCGTGGTCCATATGGACAATGTGCCTGATCAGCAAGATACAGGAGATGCTCATTCGGCAAGCGCCGCCGCACCTCGCTCAGCACAGTACAGCCACCAATACCACTATCAAACAGACCAATTGGACCATCAATATCAGCCATAGTTGGACAAAAGATCCCACAAGATGCTGCGTACGACACGCCCATTATAGCATACACAAGCGGCAAAACAGGTTAAAATAAACCAAGTAATGCGGATAAACTCGAAGCGGCTGCCTGCGCGAAGGCCAATCTCGCACTGAGTAGCTCAGGACATACTATACTTATAACACATAAAAACATCATATTTGGGCTATTGTCATTCTTGGCAGCATCTGATATACTTAGGTATGTTCGCACAGGGTGCATCAAGGAGGATTTATAGCATGGCAACCATGAATACCATGAACACGATTGAGCTACGCTCAGCAACCGAGTTTGTCCCATCACTTGATATTACGGAAAGCGCTGCACAGCGCCTCCAGAGCATGATCGCCGAGCGTCAGCTTTCAGATTATGGTCTGCGTGTTTTTGTTTCTGGTGGTGGCTGCTCCGGCTTGCAGTATGGCATGACATTTGATAATGAAATCCGCGAAGGCGATAGCAGCTGGCAGGTACACGGGCTGCGCGTTATTGTGGACCCAATTAGCGCAGGGTATCTCCAGGGCGCATCGATCAGCTTCCAGCAGGATAATATGTTGGCTGGCGCATTTAAGATCGACAATCCGAATGCTGTCTCCAGCTGTGGCTGCGGGCATTCATTCCGCGCCAAGAACGAAGAGGCTGCAGCTGAACACGAAGGCTATGACGAAGGCTATGCCGGTGGTGGCTGCGGCTCTTGCGGTAACGGTTAATCTGTAGCGTATATGTGAATGGCTACCAACTTGCGCTTGCTGATGCAGCCATGGTTGGTAGCCATTTTGATTCAAGGAGCAATGTGTGTCCTACCAAAACCTTACAACCGATACTATAAAAGCTAAATTGGATGCTGGGCAGCAGTTTCGTCTGATCGACGTGCGTGAGCCAGAAGAGCATAGTATTGCCCGAATTGAGGGCGCTGAATTACTCCCGCTCAGCCAGGCACGTGATTGGATCGCAACGCTACCGCGGGACGCTGAGATCGTCTTCTTCTGTCACCATGGTGGGCGCAGCCAGCAAATCGCTCAGATTGCTGCAAGCCAATTCGGGTTCACGAACGTAGCCAATATGCTTGGCGGTATCGAAGAATGGTCATTACGAATCGACCCAAATGTCCCACGATATTAATATCGACACCAAAGATTCGCAACTATTAGCAAAGGGCGTTGCACTCTTCAATCACCAACAATATTGGCATGCCCACGAGGCATGGGAACAAGTGTGGCTAAAAGCAGGTGAGCCTGAAGCAACTTTCTACAAAGGTTTGATTCAAACTGCTGCAGCACTGGTTCACTGGCAACGTGGCAATCTGCGTGGGCTGCACCTTAATTGGCGTAAAGCACGGCCACACCTCGTTGCAATAGCAGATCGTATCCAAGTGATCCATATTAACGAACTCATAACTACTATGGATCATTTTGTAGAAGTGGAAGGGGTAGGTGCCACCATCCCACAGCTTGGCCAGAATACTAACAGCACGTGAGCATTGATCAGCATGTGATACACTATGCGTATCCATCTCGGAAGGAATATCACATGCCGCGCCTGACTTTTAACCGACCTGCCGCGTTGCTTGGCGCAATAATGCTAACTGCGCTTATAGCAGTCGCAGGTGGTGCAGCGCAGCGCTTCAACCCAAATTGGGATCGTGTCCCACTGATCGTTGTAGCGTTTTTGGTGACACTAGAAGCTGGATTTGTGCAACGGGCAGCCCATTCCCGCCGCTTATCATTAGGCGAACGAATCCGTTATCTTGCGCCCGAACTCCTTCTACTCATGGTCAGCATGCGCATCGTTGCTAGTATTAGCATCCCTGATCCACATATCAGTGAAACACTCCGCACATGGTTGTATGATCCACTCCTCGTGATTGACCCGATGTTTGGCCTCTTCTGCGTGATTGGTCTTTTTATTGGCTATCTGGCACATGCAACCGCCAGTGATGTAGCATCACTAGAGCCACAGGCCGCTGATGAGGCCAATTTACGGGCCGATGATCACGAGCGATTCGCAGTATTTCTTGCCGATGAACGTGCTGCTGCACTCAGGCGTATTGGGACACGCTTTGGCGTGGGTGGTGCAATTTTACTCATAGCACTCAGCTTGGAAGCGGTCAACCTCCGGCAAATTGGTGGCCTCCCCGAAGCGCTTTCATTTATGAGCATTAGCGCTGCCCTGATCTATATTGTGAGCGGCTTTCTACTGCATAGCCGCGCCCGCCTTGCAGCACTACAAGCACGCTGGCAAATTGAAGGAGCGCATGTTGCGGCCAATGTTGCGCGGCGTTGGCTTACCAGCAGCCTATTGCTTGTTGGCGGAGTGTTAGCGATTGCAGCGCTCTTGCCGCATAACTATGGCGCAGATCTGCTCAACACACTCAATACTGCCTTAGGCATGGTTGGCTATGGTTTTGCTGTCGTTGGCTATTTTGTCACGTGGTTGTTTGGAATGTTGCTAATATTACCAGCATTGCTGCTTGCCTTCCTGCTTCCCGATACTAGCCCAACTGGTATATCTTCTATGCCGCCATTTGTACCACCACCATTGCCACAATCGAGCACCGAACAACAATACCAACCAGCACTGCTCTTCTGGGCGTGCATAGCAGCGCTTGCGATCTTAGCCTGCCATATGATCCTGCAACGCCATCCACACTTGGCGAGGCGCCTCTTTGTAGCGTTTCGGCGGGGCATCCGTTGGATTATTCAACTATGCCGAGGAACACTCAATTGGGCAGAAATGGCTATTAGCACGCTTCAAGCCGCCTGGGCAGATTCAGGCACACAAACTTCTAGGCCCAACGTCGCACCAGCCGCACGCCTCGACCCACGTGCTCGGGTTATACGTTACTATCGCTCGGCTTCCCAAGCAGCTAGTGCCGCTGGCCATCCACGCTATTCGAACCAAACTCCTGCTGAGTATCATCAAGCACTCGCCGATCAAATCCCTGAGGCCACTCCTGATTTCACGCATCTCACCAATGCATATGTGCGGGTTCGTTATTCTCCCTATTCGATAACTCCTGTCGATGCGCAAAACGCAAAAGGCCCTTGGCAACGCCTACGAAAATTGCTACGCGCTAAGAATTAAATACTATTTGTGTGGCACCACCCCAAGACTCTGCATTATTATTATGTCCCGCTCATCTCCTGATACACAACCTGTCATTGACTCCGCAAAGTGATATGCTAGACTTCGCAGCGTATAACATACTGTCGTTCTACAACTGAGGAGCTTTGCATGCGGAATCTGCTCGTTACTGGTGGCGCGGGGTTTATTGGAAGTAACTTTGTCCACCACATGCTGGAGAAATATAGCGACTATCGGATAACCGTCTTCGACAAACTTACCTATGCGGGGCGCCTAGAAAATCTGGCCGCGCTCACTAGCCATTCACGCTTTGCATTTGTGCGTGGTGATATCTGCGATATTGATGCTGTTCGTGATGTCGTTCAGCAACGCAATATCGACACGATTATTAATTTTGCTGCTGAAACCCATGTTGATCAATCAATCATGAACCCATTTGTGTTTAGTGAAACGAATGTACGTGGAACCCATGTCTTATTGGAAGTCGCCCGCCAACATAAACTAGAACGCTACCATCAAATCAGTACTGATGAAGTCTATGGGGCAATCCCAGCACCACAACGCTCCGTCGAAGGTGATCCACTTGAGCCGCGCAGCCCATACTCTTCCAGCAAGGCTGGTTCCGACCATTTGGTTTATTCATATCATGTCACCTATGGTTTGAATACGACCCTGACACGCGGCTCAAACAATATTGGTCCATTCCAATATCCAGAAAAGGCCGTGCCGCTCTTTACCACAAATGCAATCGACGATCAGCCAATTCCAATCTATGGCGATGGCATGCAGATGCGTGATTACCAGTATGTGTTGGATCACTGCGAAGGAATCGATGTCGTACTCCATCGCGGTATCCCTGGCGAAGTCTATAATGTTGGTACAGGGGTCGAAACACACAATATTGATATGGCCCGTATGCTTCTTGATCTGCTTGGCAAACCACATAGTCTCATCACCTATGTGCCTGATCGTGCTGGCCATGATCGGCGTTATGCCCTCAATACAAGCAAACTCCAAGCCTTGGGCTGGAGTAGTCGCCACTCATTTAATGAAGCACTGGAAAAGACTGTTCGCTGGTATGTGGATAACCCCAGCTGGTGGCGTCCAATCAAAAGCGGTGAATATCTAGAATATTATCGCAAGCAATATGTGGAACGCGGTTAGGCAGCGGATCTCTGGTTAGAGATCATGGATTGTGGCGTTTGACCCTGAAACTGCTGGCGTGAGGCACCACAATCCATAATCGACTATGAACGGATGCGTGAACAGATGAGTGAGGTTACCATGCCGCTTGACCCAATTTGGATGGCTGGCATTGCAGTACTTGTCATTGCTGCTATCGTCATTGTGCTACGCCAGCGTAGTGAAGGTATCACAAATGTATCCAGCATACCTCAAGCACGCCCCGGGCGCACACAACTCTCTGCAGATCCTGCTACCGCCGTGCGGCAACTACTCGACGCAGGCAATAAAATCGAAGCGATCAAGCTTGTGCGCCAACAAACAGGAATGGGCCTGAAAGAAGCGAAAGATTATGTGGAAGGCCTTGCGGCAACTGAGCTACCGGTTCTCACTGGCGCTACCGCCCAAACGCGTCCAGCACCGATAGCTACTACTGAGATGGATGTTCGAGTGCTTGAGCTTATCGCCAAAAACCAAAAAATTGAAGCTATCAAATTTGTGCGTGAACAAACTCAGATGGGTCTTAAAGAAGCAAAAGACTATGTTGAAAGGTTAGAGCGTTAGTGCCCACAGCCCTTCGAACATAGCCTTGCGCTGATATGCTTCTGCCCAGCTACACTGCCTGCGGAAAGGTGCATAGCGTCATTAGCTTCATTGCTTTATTGCTTCATTATTTCTCAACAGCCGCAATCCATTCAACACCACCAGAATAGTACTTCCTTCATGGCCTACGACACCCAATGGTAGTGGCACGCCAATCGTCAGAGTAAGGGTTACCAATACTACTACCACGGCCAGCGCAAACCCAATATTCTGCCAGACGATCCGCTGTGTACGTTTACTAAGCCGTAATGCATACGCGATTGCACCGAGATCATCTGACATCAGCACCAAATCTGCACTTTCTAGTGCAGCATCAGTACCAGCCGCACCCATCGCAATACCCACCGAGGCCGAAGCGAGTGCAGGCGCGTCGTTGATACCATCACCAACCATCGCGACCCAACCGTACTTCTGCTTCAATTCCTCAATCAAACGCAGCTTATCTTCGGGCAGCAGTCCAGCGTGCACTTCATCTACGCCTACCCTATGCGCGAGTGGCTCTGCAATCTTAGCGCTATCGCCTGTCAGCATAACAACCCGTGTAATACCAGCTGCACGTAGTTCACTAATCCGTTGCGCCGCGTCAGGTCGCTCGCGATCCATCACGGTTACCGCACCCAACCAACGCCCTGCACCATAAGCGAGCACTGTCGCACGTCGCCCTTCGTCTGCGGCATGCTGAAGCATTGCCGTCAACTCAGCAGGCACGACTAAGCCATTTGCCGCCATCAGGCGCGCAGAGCCAACGAACGTCTCCTGGCCACCCCAGCTGGCACGTACACCCATCCCCGTAATCGCCTCAAATGATTCCGGCTCAGGCAGTTCCAAACCGCGTGTGCGCGCAAACGCTAGGATAGCCCGTGCGATTGGATGGTCACTTGGGCCTTCAGCGCGTGCCACATGCTCAAGCAACTCCGTTTCACTCACACCCGCTACTGGCAGTAATTCGGCCAGTTCAGGGCGACCATATGTCAGTGTGCCTGTCTTATCAAACGCAATAACCGTGACACGACTGAGATCTTCTAGATACGCACCACCCTTGAACAACACACCGCGTCTCGCGGCATTTGCAATCGCGCTCAGTAATGCTGCTGGCACACTGATGACAAGCGCGCAGGGCGAAGCGACTGTCAGCAGTACCATGGCGGTATAGAAATTAGTATCAAATGGCACCGCCAGTAGAAGCGGTACAAGAACAATAAACAATGCCACGATACTAATCACACCAAAGGCATAATACTGCTCAAACCGATCCAGGAAGCGTTGAGTGCTCGCCTTACGCTCTTGTGCTGCACTTACCATCGCAATCACACGTGCCAGTGTGCTTTCACCAGCTGCCTTTTGCACCCGCACATCCAGAGCACCACTCTCATTGAGCGTCCCTGCTAAAACCGTGGCTCCAGGCCCTTTACGCACAGGGAGTGCTTCACCAGTAATCGCCGATTCGTCAAAGTTCGCCTCACCCTGCAGAATAATGCCATCAAGCGCCACCCGTTCCCCAGGGCGCAGTGCCATAATCTCACCAACAGCAACCTGTTCGGGAGCGATTTCGATTAATTGGCCGGAACGCCGCACCATCACAGTATCTGGCCGCAGATCCAGCAATGCCGAAATGGCCTTGCGTGTGCGTGCCATGGCTTCGTGCTGCAACACATTACTTAATGAAAACAGAAACAGAAGTGTCGCGCCTTCCACCCATGCCCCAATATAGGCAGCGCCAACTGCCGCAAGAACCATTAGTAAATCAACCTCGATCCTCCAGACCTTCAGCGCCTCAATGATTGCCAGTACTGCAAACAGCCCACCAAAAAAATAGGTGGCAACGGCAATACCCTGTTGCGCCTGTAATGGTGTATTCGCCCGTTCAAGCAGCATTCCGGTCACGATACCTAGTAAAGTCAGCCCTACGAACGCGCGCTCAATAAGCGCCGTGTTGAGTGTAGGCAGCCTCAATTGAGCTTGGCGATTAATATGTGGAAGTGTTGCCATTGGATATATCCCTTCGAGAACTTAAGAGCAACTAAGCCTGGATCACCGCTGTATAAGAGCCATAATCAGATTAATTCATGGCTTTCATGCAGTACTAGTTGATCTTCGGGATCAAGCCGCCTCAGTAAATCTTCCCCTAAGCGTGCAAAGATGCGCTGCGCAAAAAGCTCCATCCAAATAAACTGGCGGGCGATCATAACCATATTGGCGTTTGTCGTCATTGTGCCATTTGTTGTCTGATGCCCACTTGCAATAAGAAACTCACGCTCATCTACAACAACGATCAATGTCTCGCGCATACCATGAATTTCAGTCTCGTGTGGCGGGTGTCGTACCACCTGGCCAAAGTTAATATCACTTGTACCCGTCAGCATCACCCCAATTTGAACGTTCCGCTCATGGGCCGCTGCTAGTAGGTGCCGTAATTCTGCAACATCTTCATCGGTTAGAACCAGCATGAGCTCACGTTGCGCATGGGCGATCAGATCTGCTGCATAGTGAAGCGCCTCACGCCGACCACTAAAATTCCACAGACGGCTCTCTTCTCGCCGATTATAGAGCGGTGTGAGGCCCGTCCTCAGCCCCGCGATTCGCGTTCGCGATTCCTCTGCATAGCGATCTAAGAGTGTATCAGGTGAGACTGGTCGATATAAAGCGGCCTTCTCTTCTACCGTCTTTAGCACAGCACCACGCGCCTCTAGTCGCCCTAATGCCTCATAGACCATTGATCGCGGGATTCCAGCTGCCTTGCCAATTTGATACCCGGTTGCAGGGTTATCACCAAGCAATGCGAGGTAAACCTTGGACTCATATTCAGTCAGGCCCAACGCCATCAGTTGATCAATTAAATTCGTGTAACTCATACCCACACATTCAATCATTCAATCACATATGCGACCGTTTTCGAGCTAACCATTGCTACCGTAAAGCATAGTAGTTATAACCCGAACTACTGTTGAGATTATAAACCGCTAGAACGCTAGTGTCAAGAGATTCATGGCCCAGTGTGTTATCTTTTCGTGCGATTCGTATCCTTCGTTTTACATCGCGCGGCACACTTGATATACTTACCAATTCTTATGGGGGCTGTTGGTTTGTGTTCACACATATGTAAGCTCTTGTAGCTTGCGCCTACCACAACAGATCGGGTACAATAAGGCGGTGGATCGCACTGCATGGCATAGTATGAGGAAGCATGTCGATCGCTGATTTTCCCCCACAAGCTGCCACTTTGTCGAGATCGGGAGTACATCTCGATTCGCCGAGTCGCATGCTCACCCTTGAACAAGCCCTTTACGCGGTATTATTTCTGTTCTCAATTGTCGTTCACCTATGGGGGCTCGACAATCGTGCGCTGCATCATGATGAAACACTCCATGCAGCCTTCTCCTACTATGTATTTAGTGGCCGTGGTTATGTTCACGATCCATTGTTACATGGCCCATTTCTCTATTTTTGGGGCGCGTTCATCTATTTCTTGTTTGGCGATTCAAATTATACTGCGCGGCTTAGCGCGGCTTTATTTGGCAGTGTGTTAACTGTATTGCCATTTTTTCTGCGGCGTGAGATTGGCCGCAGTGCCGCACTGCTTGCATCAACAGCATTGCTCATCTCCCCAGTGGTGCTGTATGTTGGGCGCTTTATGCGCCACGATATTTATGCGGTCACCTTTGAATTGCTTGTTTTCATTAGTTTGGTGCGTTATTGCAGTACCCGCAAATCAATCTGGTTATATGTTGGTGCAGCGGCACTTGCGTTGATGTTCACCACGCTTGAGACCTTCTTCTTATATATAGCAATATTCGCGCCTGTTGTGCTTGGCCTGTTTTTTTACCGCGTTTGGCGCCCAGGGGCAGCGGTTATCGCCGTACTTGGCGTGCTGATTGCAACACTGATCTTTATTCTGCCAGGTTCGCCAGAACGGCCTTCGCCAGGGAGCGATCAGGTGAACCGCGCAAATGGGCCGTATGTCTGCCCTGACATCAGCAACCCATCGCCTCCGGCTAACCCAATCAATATCGCCAGTCCTGGCCTGATCTTCAACCTACCACCACTTGCCACTGCCGATAATGAATATGCGTTATGTGTGCGCCATCAGCCGGATAATGCTTTCGGGATCTACATGATCAAGCTTGGCCAGTTTTTTGGCCATCCATCTGTAATAGCCAGCTTTATACTTACGCTTGTTGCTCTGGCCGTGTTGTACTGGATGATTTGGCGGCGGCCAGATCGAGAGGGGATCACCCCTTGGCTCAGGGCGCGGATCAGTGGTGATGCAACCCTTGAAGCATTTGCTAGCCTCGTGTATAATCGCCGCTGGCTGATCGCCTTAGCGATTTTCTTTGGTATTTATGCGTTGATTTTCTCGGCCTTCCTCACGAATCCGGTTGGCATTATGAGTGGCGCAACTGGCTCGCTCCTTTACTGGATGGGCCAGCACGAAGTGCAGCGCGGCAACCAACCACGTTACTTCTATGCATTGCTACTTTCGGTTTATGAACCATTCATGCTGCTCTGGAGCGCTATCGGCCTTGGGATTGTTGCCCGTATGGGCTGGAAGAAGCTCCGCAGACCCGCATATGCGGAGGAACTGGCCGATTCACCACCAACAAATGCGATTGATTGGAGCTTTGCGCTACCAGCACTACTTGCCTGGTGGCTCGTCGCAACCATGTTTATTTATTCATGGGCTGGCGAGAAAATGCCCTGGCTCACTATTCATATTGCCCTACCGCTGACTTTGTTCGGCTGCTGGGCGATCGCATATACCTTTTCCTGGTGGCGCACACCCGATCCAAAGGCACCGCTTGCACCAACTTCGCCACGCACAGCGCTGGCGACATACCTCGGTGTTTTTGGTGCGATTGTCATTTTCTGTTTCCTCTTGATCACAATCTCAATTCGTACTGGCGGCACACAACTTACCTACATTCCCTATTTCCCATGGATTGTGCTCACCCTGATCGCCTTGCTCACAATCGGCACTGGTGTCATTATGGGGCGGCGCTGGGCTTGGGGCGCACTTGCGCTCGCTGTAACACTACTTGGTGCGAGCTATGCGATGCGTAGCGCCTTTCAGTTGAATTTTCTCTGGGGTGATGTGCCGCGCGAGATGATGATTTACACCCAAACATCGCCGGATGTTCTGCGTGTGATTGATCGACTAGAACAAGCCTCACGCCGGCGTGGCGGGTCACTCGACATGCCGATCTGGTATGATAACGAAACCGTTTGGGATTGGTACATGCGGCGGTTTACCCGTGCACAGGAGCAACCAGCCGGGGTAATTCCTACCCCACCAGATGAACTGCAGGCCATGTTAATCATGTCGGAAAACCTGAATGACCAGAATCGCCAAAGTTTTGCTGGTTTTCGGGTCCAACGCTATCCGTTACGTTGGTGGTTTCCCGAGGATGCGATCTATCGTATGCCAGAAGATTGGCAAACCCGCGAGGTTACCCCCGAATCGCCGTTACTGATGCGCATGTTGCGTACACCATTCGATGGCCGTACCGCTGCACAATATTGGGATTATATGTTCTTCCGCAACTTGGCCTCACCACTCGGATCGACCGACTTTGTACTGGTTGTTCGGCCCGATATCGCCGACGAGATCGGCCTTGGTGTTGGCGAACAGAAATAACAGAAATAGAGGATATGCGCCATGGCCGTCCTTCCACGCGAGCGCAGCGATTATTCCAATACAAGCCTGCTGACACAACAACTGGATCTGACTCGCCTAAATATTGAGCTACTGGCATTTATTGTCGTTGTTGTGCTTAGTATCTTTGCCCACCTCTACAACTTGGGCCAAATGGCGCTGCACCACGATGAATCGATTCATGCCTGGATGAGTTGGAAGTTCTTCACCGGCGCAGGTGGCTTTAGCTGTGTTGGCGGTCGGACGGCTAATACATACTGCTATGAACCGACCTACCACGGCCCAGCGCTGTATATCTTTACCTTCTTCAGCTATTTCTTGTTTGGAGATGGTGATTGGCAGGCACGCATCCCACAAGCGGTTGCCGGTATTCTAATGGTTGCCTCGGTATGGATGTTGCGGCCATTCCTTGGCTCGCGGGGCACACTGATTGCCGCAATATTACTCGCATTCACACCTGCCCTGCTCTACTATACTCGTTTTGCACGCCACGATGGGCTGATTCTACTGTTTACCTTATGGATCGTTATTGGCTTCTTCCGCTATCTCAGTAGTGGGCAGCCAGGATTTTTAGCACTTATGGCAGCAGGGCTATCGCTTGCAATTGCCACCCACGAACTCTATTACATCCTGTTCTTCATCTTTGGCTGGTTCTGCATCCTCCGGATCGCATTCGAGATGCTGCCACGCCGAACATATAATATCATCCTAATTGCGGTTATCGCAGTTGCCCTGGTTGTTGAAATTTGGAATCCGCGTATCTCAACAACCTTACGCGCTGCTGGTATGGCCATACTCTTCATCACTGTTGCGCTGAGCGGCCTGCTGATGGGCTGTATTTGGGAATCCAGCTCAATCCTTACTAAGCGTCTACGTTGGCTATGGGACGATCAACGCAATGCATTCTGGGCCGCTGTGGCCGTCTTTATTGCGATCTATGTACTCATGTATAGCACGTTCTTTGCCGACCCACAGAGCCTGCTTTCGGGGCTATATGCTGGCATTGCCTACTGGCTTGGATCTCAACAAGAAGCCGCCCGTGGTGATCAGCCCTGGTATTATCATCTGATACTACTGTCGATCTACGAACCATTGGCACTCTTTGGTGGGATTGGGGCGGCAATCTTTCTGTACACACGTGGTGCGCAACTCCCGTTGCGCCGCAAGATATCTTCCGCACATGATACAGAGAAACAGGCGGAAGCAAGTGCCGATGAAGAAGGGCTGGTTGAGCAAACCACACTACTTGATGAAGTGATTGACGAAGAAGCAGTTGAACCTGAGAGTACAGAGGCTGCAACGGTTCATGGGCCAGCCGCCACCCCATTGTTCCCACTCTTCTTGGCATTCTGGTTCTTCACCGCACTAG
This sequence comes from Roseiflexaceae bacterium, assembly GCA_031362265.1. Lineage (GTDB taxonomy): Bacteria > Chloroflexota > Chloroflexia > Chloroflexales > Roseiflexaceae > JANLSE01. Next base: position 7,730 of record JANLSE010000504.1, on the reverse strand, counting down.
TCGCCTTTTCTTGGGCTGGCGAAAAGATGCCATGGCTTGTGACCCATATCTCGCTTCCAGGCAATCTTCTGATAGCTTGGGCACTTGGCCAACTGGTTGAAACCATCCGCTGGCGCGAAATCTCGGATCGGCGACTGGTTTTGATCCCGCCCTTCCTGATTGTCATGATTGTAGCCCTTGGTGTCGCATATTGGCGCTTTAGCACACCAGCATCCGATCAGCAGGGTCAATCTGCGCTCCTTCAGGGTATTGTGCCATTGATTGTTGGTGGTGCGCTACTGTATGCCCTACTTACAATTGCTCAACGTGTTGGTTGGCGCGTTACCGTCGCATTAGCTGGCCTTACAATCGCTGGCGTAATGGGGCTTTCTACCATTCGTGCAACCTGGATGGTTGTCTATGCCCACCCAGATACACCTGTTGAGCCGCTTGTGTATGTCCAAAGCTCACCCGATGTCCCGCTGATTGTCAAGAATATTCGCGAACTGGCGATCAACCAAACGCGCAATATTCGCAACGAGAACGACCCAATTGGTGGGCTGACAATGCCTGTGATTATGGATGCTGGTGATAGCGCTGCCAGTGGCGAGGGAAGCTTAGCCTGGCCGTATCAATGGTATTTTCGCGATCTGAAGCGCCTAGAGAGCCGGAACTCCGATTTCTTCCGTACTGCTACCGCGGAGACGTTCATTGTGGATCCAGTTCAACCTGGTGCAGAGCGTGCACTCGCACCAGTGATCCTAATTTCAAAAAACTCAATCTCTGATGCTACCCGCTCGGCGCTTGAAGCGAATTATGTCAAGCGTTTCGATGCGAAACTCAACTGGTGGTTTCCAGAAGGCTATAAGTGTGATCCAGAGAGCCCTGGCTATAAGCGCTTCTACTATAGCAACTGGATGATCTCCGATGCTGTGAAGGATTGCCCTGATATTGATGTCACAAAGGTTCCAAACATCTTTGCACCATTATTATGGCCACTGGATGGTTCGCATTGGGGCAATACCTGGAAATATTTAGTCTACCGGAATCTCCCTGAGCCATTACGCTTGGATGGCCGCGAAATGGAGGTTTGGGTTCGCAATGATCTTGCGCCAACAGGTAATGCTAACAGCGCCACAACCGTGAGCAGTACATTCAAGCTCGTTGCACAGCAAACATTTGGAGCTGCTGGCAATGCTCCCGGCCAGTTGGCGAACCCAAGCGCAGCAACCATCGATTCCAAAGGCAATATTTACATTGCTGATACAAATAACAACCGTATTCAGGTGTTTGCCCCCGATGGTAAGCCCTTACGCGAGTTAGGCTCCTTTGGCAGTGGTGATGGACAATTCTTTGAGCCACGTGGAGTTGCTGTTGATACCCAAGACAATATCTATGTCGCAGATACTTGGAATGCCAGGGTTGTAAAGCTGAATGCCAAAGGTGAATTTGTTAAGGCCTGGGGTATTGGCAAAGAGGATTTTGGCAATGGTCGGCGCGCAACTCCCACCGATGGCACCCTTGCTGGTAATGCTGCCGAACCACTTGGCTTCTTTGGCCCGCGTGGGATTGCTGTTGATACTGAGGGCAATGTGTATGTTGCCGACACTGGCAATAAGCGGGTAGTCGTTACCGATGCCGATGGCAACTTTCGCTTCCAATGGGGCGAATTTGGTTCTGCAATTGGCCAGTTCAGCGAGCCCACCAACGTTGCTGTAGATGGAAACACTATCTACGTAGCGGATACGTGGAATGGTCGCGTACAAGCCTTCCTACGCAACGAGGAGGGCCAAATCAACCCAGTACCAATCACTACATGGCGCGTAGCTGGCTGGTTGCCTCAAACATATGATGATCCATCGATCAGCGCACGCAATGGCCAAGTAGCCGTGAGCATTCCAGGGCGCAATGCAATACTACTAACCGACTCGACTGGCAAAGAATTGTTGCGTTGGGGTGGCCTTGGAACCGATACTGCTTCATTACATCTTCCCAGCGGCCTGACCCTCGCCGCAGATGGCACAATCTATATTGTTGATCGCGGCAATAGCCGTGTGATGCACTTCCAATTGCCAACAGGATGAGCCGCGACGGGTAGTGCGTATGCGTCAGCGTATCACTACCCAGTACCCCAATGAGGTTCCCAATGACCCGATTCCCGTTTGCTCGCGCCGCGGGTATTGCTCTTGGCCTCGCAGCTAGTGCTGTGGGCATTGCTTCGCTGGTATTACGCCGCCCACGACCCAAGACGACAGGCACACTACAGATTCCTAGCCTGAGCGCACAAGTCCAGGTACTCCGTGATCATTGGGGTGTTCCACATATTTATGCCGAAAATGAGCGCGATCTCTTTATCGCCCAAGGCTATGTCCACGCCCAGGATCGCCTCTGGCAAATGGAATTCCAACGTCATATCGGCCATGGGCGTCTTTCGGAGATTGTCGGTTCGATTGGGCTGGATTCCGATCGTTATATTCGCATTCTCGGCTTCTCGCGCATCGCACGTCGTGAAGTAGAAATCCTTGAACCATCAGCATGTGCCATCCTCGAATATTATGCGCTTGGCGTAAACACATTCATCGAACAGAATCGCAGTCGGCTGCCAGTTGAATTCTCACTTCTGCGCTACACACCCGAACCATGGCAAATCACAGATACGCTCGTCTGGTCAAAAGTCATGGCTCTCAGCTTAAGCAGCAACTGGTCGCAAGAATTACTACGCGCACGAATGATTGCTACACTTGGCGCTGAGCGTGCTAACCAACTCGATTATCGTTACCCAGCAGAGCACCCGCTGATCATACCAAATGCTGCACGCTATCATGCTGAACTAGGTACTGATGCACTTCATCTTCTGAATGGCGCAGCCAGTTATATCCGTGATGGTGCTGGCCAGGGAAGTAACAACTGGGTTGTGAGTGGCGCACGTTCAGCTACGGGTATGCCACTACTCGCGAATGATCCACACCTTACGATCAGTATGCCTTCGATTTGGTACGAAATGCATCTATCCTGCGATACCTATCAAGTTGCGGGTGCCAGTTTCGTTGGCACACCTGGGATCGTGATTGGCCATAACAATCGAATTGCCTGGGGTGTAACAAATGGCATGAATGACACACAGGATCTTGTTATTGAGCGCTTCGATCCGGCCGACCAAACCCGCTACCTTTTCCACGATGAATGGAAAACAGCCGAACTCGTTCGCGAAGAAATCCAGATCAAAGGCCAAGCAGAACCATATATCGAAACGGTGCGAATCACCCAGCATGGCCCAATTATTTCGCCACTCATTCCACAGACCAACCATACCAGCAATGACACTCAAACCTCTGAAGAGGCACTTGCGCTACGCTGGACAGCCCTTGAGCCAAGTGGAAGAATCATCAACTCAATCCTGTCAATCAATCGAGCAACCGACTGGCAGAGTTTTCGCGAAGGGCTAAAGGATTGGCATGTACCACCACAGAATTTTGTCTATGCCGACATTAAGGGCAATATCGGGTACACTCTCGGCGGTGATATTCCAGTGCGCTCTAAGGGTGATGGTCGGCTACCTGTTCCTGGATGGACTGGCGAGTACGAATGGATCGGGGTTGTGCCACATGCTGAAATGCCCCAGCGCTACAACCCTAAAGAGCAATATGCAATCAGCGCAAATAATCGCATCGTCGGCGACTCATTCCCACATGTGATTCCTGGTGAATACCTCAATGGCTATCGAGCTGAGCGCATTCGCCAACTGATTGAGCAAACGGCCAAACACTCAGCAGAAAGCTTCGCACGCATTCATGCCGATCGGCGCAGTTTGCCAGGTCTGGCTATCGCGGCTCTATCGGGTCGGCTTCCAACAGCAAACCCAATTGCCCGCGCTGCTCGCGATCTGCTTGCCAGTTGGGATGGTGAAATCACCCCCTCAAGCGTTCCTGCACGTATTTATGCTAACTTCCGCAACCAGCTCATTGATGCAGCATATGCCGAAGCTTCCGATTCGCTTGCCATGAAAGTAGGAATCGGTGCATTTGCAGCACTCCCTGGCGAAGAATTACACAACCGCGCCACACCAAGTGTCATCCACCGTGCTACTGAACGCGATGATGCATGGTTGCCACCCGGCCATACTTGGGATACCCTCCTGGCCGAAGCCTGGGAAGCAACAATCGCCGAACTGCGTGCCAATTATGGCGATGATCTAACCACCTGGCGGTATGGCCGCGATCATACGCTCACTATTCGCCATGCACTCGGTGCGGTGCCTGCAATTGGCAAGCTACTTAATCGTGGCCCGTTCGAAACCGGCGGTGATGTGGATACAGTTTGTATGGGTAATCTCCCACGCGCATTCGCAGCTCAACCATATTACGTTGCCCCATCGTATCGCCAGATTCTCGATATTAGCGATTGGAACCGTAGCCGCAGCATCCATCCCACTGGGCAATCCGGCCATCCCGCCGACCCGCATTATGCTGATTTTGTCCAGCCCTGGCTCAATACCGAATATCATCCCATGCCTTGGGATCGGTCACAAGTTGAAGAGGCAACAACTCAGCGCCTTACACTCACGCCATAACACAAAGTGCCTGGTGCCACCTGCCAACGTACACACGCGCAGATATGTCACCAGGCACTCATTTCACGTATTAAATCTGTTCGAGGATTCCCTTAATCAGTGCGGCGAACTTCGGCTTAGCCGCTTCACCAGCCTCAAGTACCTCCAGATGATTCGCCGGTGCGCCATCTGGCAACGCCAGATTTGTCACCAGGGAAAACCCGAGGACGCGCATACCGCCATGGCGTGCAACCACAACCTCTGGCGCTGTAGACATCCCAACCGCGTCGGCAAATGCTGCGCACATACGAATCTCCGCACCAGTCTCAAATGTCGGGCCAGATAGCATAATATAAACCCCATCACGTAGGGTCGTGCCATGTTCTGCCGCAACAGCATGTGCTAATTGGCCAAGTTCTGGGTCATAAGCATTCAACATGGCCGGGAAACGTAGCCCTAAACGTTCATCATTCGGCCCACGCAGAGCATGATGTCCTGCCATTCCTGGCAGGTAAATATGATCCGTGATGCGCATAATATCGCCAACACTCCATTCGCGGCGTAACCCACCAGCAGCATTTGTCACAATCAGCGATCCGCATCCAAGTGCCTGTAGCACCCGAATCGGGAATGTGACCTGTTGCATAGAATAGCCTTCGTAGAAGTGAAAACGCCCGCGCATAACAGCAACTGGCTGGCCTGCCAACATACCCACCGCCAGCTCTCCACGATGCCCATGCACAGTTGAAATTGGAAAACCTGGGATTTCCGCATATGGCACAACAACCGCATCAGTCAATTCATCGGCTAATGCTCCCAATCCGGAACCAAGCACGAGTGCCACTTTCGGTCGTACTGCCACCCGTCCTGCAATCATCGCCCGCGCAACCTCAATCTGGCTATAAAGCTCATCCATACAATACCTTGCCTTCTTTGCTCCAAGCAACTCGTTCCCATATGCCACTTGTTTGTTACACTACAGAGACACAAAGGGCACAGAGTGTATCTTGCTTGCATAACTCTGTGCCCTCTGTATCTCTGCGGTGAATAGAATGCTAAATTCGGCTGAGCAACTCGCGTTTCTTGGCCTCGAACTCCTCCGCAGAAAGCAACCCCAGATCACGTAGGTTCGCTAAACTACGCAGCGTCTCCTCAATACCACTCTGTGCTGGCTTCTGTTCCCCAGGTGCCCTACCATCTTCGGCATCATTGGAGCCCACATACGCAGCAAGCGATTGCTGATCGAGATAACCAAATCCGCGGCTATAGTGCTGTTTCGCCTCCATCATTGTTCGTTTGAACTCAAGTGGGTGCGCCAGCTTCTGCATGATATTGACACCAATATCCGAACCAGTCACAATTTCGATGTCACCGAAATCGAACATCCGCCCTAACCAGCTCTGGTTAAGTACAACATCATTAATCTTCTCAAGCGACGAATCGCTCACTGACTTGCTCAGGATTCCACGTACCTGAATGACCCGATGATCGGTGATCACATACTGCTCGTTGTTCCAACGAAAGTAATCTAATACCGCACTAATCAAGACGAGCACGCTAATAACCACACATACAATCAGAACAAGCGAACCAACCGGCTGCCCTGCCAATGTACGCTCAGCAAATGCTACTCGGGATACAATTCCAGCAGCAGTGAGTACACCAATCAGAAAGAGCTCGGTGAGAATATTACTCACCAACACGAATGCATGCTGCCGACCAGTGTAGCGAACACGCTCACCCTGGGCTAGTAGTTCATCGAGATACGCCATATGTTACTCCTCTAGCGGTACTGTAAGCCTATTCGCAGATAGCGGCTCCTCATATCTGCTGCTCAGCCGTGGCGAACTTCATCAAGAAACACAACCGATTTTAGGTCACGTTCCAAGATGCAGCGGATTGCTGTGCGCAGCAAATGTTCAGCTTCATCACGCAATGTAGCGGTAAGAGTCATTCGATCAACCGAGTCAATTGCTTGACTCTGAAGATAGCGCAGTAATTTGAAAGTGCCAAGACTCATCGGTAATGCAGAACGATCAGAACTCACACAATTCGGGCAGAGCACCCCACCGCTTAGTGGACTAAACCGGTCGGCAACCTCCGTCAAAGGTGCTGCACATACAACACAATTCGTCAGCTGCGGGCGATAACCAAGCGCATCGAGTAGATGCAATTCGAACCATCGCACTGCTAAATCAACACGCTCAGTCGAATCGAGCGCACCCAAGGCCGCTACTAACAACTGGAATAAGCGACTATTCTCGTCGCCCTCCTCAGTAAGACGATCTACTAATTCCGCAACATAATACGCCGATCCAATCCGATTGAGGTCACCACGTAGTTGAGTATAATCGTGTATTACTGAGCTCTGGGTCACCACATCCAAACTCCGCCCGGTTGCCAGCATGAGCTGAGCATGGGTAAATAACTCAATATGCCCTGCAAGGCGGCTGATTGTTTTACGGGCACCTTTGGCGATCACACGGCGTTTGCCCATTGGTGTATAGAGCGTAAGCATACGGTCGGCCTCACCAAATGAACTACGCCGTAATACAACCGCCTCAATTCGATAGACACGTTCACGCATCACGTAGCCGCCTTCGCAATACACTCAGGGTCTGCTGAGTTGCTTGGTCTACTCGCATCGCAGCCTTCTCCGGGATCTGTTTCTGCAAGCGCCGCCGCAAACTAGAACTTATCTCACTGTCAATATCAAGAACTTGGCACACTTCCTGGTACACCTCTACAGCAATCATAAGAGTCGCCAAATCACGATCACTTAAAACCTCAGAACCATCAGCGAGATTTGAGGCCAAGCCGTAACCAGCCTTCTGGATTCGCTCAGCAACTACAGGTGCGTCAACGGCTGATATCGACACAACCCGCTCATTCACTGGAACAATCTCAGGCAGTCGTAAGCGTCTGTCGTGGCGGATCTGCTCCATTGTTGCGGATGTATCCGTTTCAAGCAGCACCACCCGCCGCATCGTCACTCGACCATACTCACTGGCCCATTCACATAGGGTCGTGCGTACATTCTGCGGCACGGGTCGCCCGGTCTGAGCTTCAAGAAATGCCTCAATTTCGTCTACCCGTATCCCGCGTGCCTGAGCCGAATGTAAGCGCCTACGCGTCAGCCGATAGGTAGGGACTGTCTGATTATTGACCTCATCGGCGATTCGCCACAACTGAAAGCGCGCAT
>JANLSE010000472.1:0-2230 GCA_031362265.1 Roseiflexaceae bacterium | reverse complement strand
GCCCGGCTGCGCGAGCACGCAATACTGCCTGAACACGATCAGCGACCTGAAGTTCCGCAAAGATATAGGCATTCTTTATACTGCGATCGATGGATGTCATATTGGCAGCAATCCTGCTACTTTCAGTCTCACCAGATTGCTTTTGTTGCTAGCCCTCATGCCCGAGCAAGCCAGAAAAGCGCAGAGTATGGTACACGATTATTGCTTCAGGCCGAAACAGAAGCTCGTGGGCGCGGCTGCAATCTTATTACCCTTGGCAGTTATACCTTTCAGGCGCCTGGTTTTTACCAGCGCCATGGATACCAAGTGGTCGGGAGCGTACCTGAATGCCCACCTGGCCATGCACATGTTTACCTTATGAAATTACTGTGACTGATCTTATTCATTACCCGACGAAAGGATGAGATCGCTACTATCAATTGTTGGGCACCAGAACTGCTCAACAAAGCGAATCATCAGTTGGGTGCCCTCCGCATGGCTCACATAGGGCCGCATATAGGGGTTATACATCGTATCGGTTGCATCACGAACAAGAACAACCTCATAGCCCAGTCGCGTCATGCGCTTGAGGCCAAATGGTCGATTCAGAACACACATATTCAGATGGACACCAACATAGAACAGGTGCTGTACCGAATGGTGTTGTAGAGCATTATGGATCTCTTGCAGATCCTCGCTCAGTATATCTTCTGCATCAATGTTAATCCCTGGGTGCTGGCATGACCATGCGATACGTTCAACTGTCTCGCCAGTATCCGAGCCACCATCACTATCATCAATCGGGAGCGGCGGATCTACATGCTCACGTAGTGGCGGCAATGGATGGTATGGCGCAGCCAGCGCATTACGCCTCGCCGGATGATCGCTATAGCCAGCAGTAACATCTGATGGTGCGTGTAACACCAGCCCGCCCTGGCTGCGGATGGCTGCTGCGATTGTGTTGATCTGCGGTGCAAGCACATTGACTCGGTTTGTTGCGCCACGCGACCAATGACGATCCCACATATCGACAATGATCAGTGCTGTCTGTGAAGCTGGCCAGATCACACGTTGCTCCTGCACCTGCCAATCGTGCGCTCCCGTTTCACGCCGAAGATGCTGACGTGCTGTGAGATGTAAATGCCCTGGCTGGCTTTCAGTTGTTTGTGGTATATTCATGATGTGGCGGGATCCCTTTGCTCTGAGAATATGAATTGTTGGCGTGGCTTTAGCTAGTTCACCAGGGAATCAGGAACGCAAGAGCCCCTGTGCCAGGATCTTCTCAGCAACCTTCATGGTCTTGAGCGCGTCCGCAAAACATGTGCTTGGCTGTCGGCCCGCGCGCACACCATCCAGAAACTCACGGCTTTTCGCCTGAAATCCACCATACACGAATAGTTGGTCACTGCCTGCCGCATCACGGGTGTTGTAGCGTATGCCAATCGTATCGCCATCTGCGAAGAGCCGACCATCACCCTCATGTTCCGCTTCGGCACAGATGCCAGGGGCATGCATTTCCACCGAAAAGATCCTTCGACCACTGGCCCAACTGTTGAGCATCAGTCCGGTTGCGCCATTGTCGAACTCAAGCAATGCGCTGATGAAGTTGATATCAGGCGTCTGTACGCGGCGTGTCACACTATGGATCGCGGTAACCTCACCACCACACATCCAGCGCAGGCTGTCAATCGCATGAACGCCATCGTCCATCATATGATCACGGCTGCCAAGAAATGGTTTCAGGTCACACTTGTAGAAGCGGCAGACGGCATGAGTAATCGGCCCACGCGTAAGGCATGCGTCGCGTAGTTGCACAATCATCGGGCAGGCTCGGCGCTGGAAGCTGACCTGGGTAATACAGTTGTGTTTTTCAGCCAGATACGCGAGTGCTTGGGCCTGGTGCATTGTGATGCCCATTGGCTTCTCGATATAGAGATTCTGCCCCTGTTCCAGGCACCAGACCCATAGATCATACATATAGTGTGGCTGGCCGATTGCATAGATTGCATCTGGTTCGATTTCAGATACCATCTTCCGATAGTTGCTGTAGCGCTGTTGCACCTGATACCGATCTGCGGTTGCCTGCAGCCGAGCAGAGTCTACATCACAAATAGCGGCAATCGTCACATCAGCAAAAGATGCAAGAGCCGGGTAATGAACCTGGTTTGCTAACGCACCTGCGCCAATTACCGCGACACGCAGCTTATGTTCAGCTAAGGGTTCGCTCATAAGAAACTCCTTTAGGTGTGGA
>JANLSE010000577.1:0-6894 GCA_031362265.1 Roseiflexaceae bacterium | reverse complement strand
CTGAGACGCTAGCCCCAACCGAGCAAGAGCTAACCATACTTCGTGAACTGCAAGAGCGAACGGCACGTGCGCATCATGGATGACCAGTTCTACGCAACGCCTGCCATGTTTGCTGTGTTTACGCCCGAGGCGCATATACGGCAGCTCTTGCGATTTGAAGGAGCGTTGGCACAAGCACAGGCGCGGGTGGGGATTATTCCGCAAGAAGCGGCTGATGCAATTACAAGCGGTTGTGCGACCATAACAATTGATACTGCTGAGCTTTATCAGCAAGCCGCACTTGCCGGAACGATTGCAATTCCGCTTGTGCGCATGCTGACCCAGCATGTAGCTGCGGCAGGACGCTCATATGTACACTGGGGTGCCACGAGCCAGGATGCAATCGATACCGCGCTGATGCTCCAGATTCGCGCTGGAATCGAGCTTCTGGAAGCAGATCTGCTGCGGGTATGTGCGGCCTGTGCTGGTATGGCCGCAACGCATCGCCATACACTCATGGTTGGCCGCACACTCCTACAACATGCACTACCAATCACCTTTGGTCTGAAGGCCGCACGCTGGTTAGCCCTTGCAACGCGCCAGCTTGAGGCACTACAAATGCAAGCAGCCCAGCTGACACTCCAGTTTGGCGGCGCAGCTGGCACACTCGCCGCACTAGGAGATGCTGGTTTACAGGTGGCTGCATTCTTGGCTACGGATTTAGGGTTGCTGCTCCCCGATTTGCCCTGGCATGCTGAGCGCGACCGAATGGCTAGGATTGCTGCTACGGTCGGCATCTCAGCCACTGCCGCTGCCAAAATTGCTCAGGATATTGTGTTGCTTGCCCAAAGTGAGGTCGCTGAGGTGAGTGAACTACGCCTGCCGGGTAAAGGTGGTTCCTCGGCGATGCCGCAAAAGCAGAACCCAATTGATGCGACGATTGTGCTAGCTTCGGCGCAGCTTGCCCTTGGCCAGGTTCAAACCCTCTTTCAGGCTTCTATCCACGAACACGAGCGCGCTGCTGGTGCGTGGCAAACCGAATGGGCAGCGATCCCAAGCCTCTTTCGCTATACGAGCGGCGCCATTGGCCGCATCGCACAGGCGCTCGAAGGGCTACAGATCGACCCTACCCGCATGCAAGCGAATATCGATCTGAGCAATGGCCTGTTGATGGCCGAGTCGCTCACTATGGTATTGGCGGCACATCTTGGCCGCCAGGAGGCGCAGCAGTTGGTGCAGACCTTGGTTCAGCAAACTCAACAGCGCGGTTCTACACTACTCGCTACAGCACAGGACGATGACCGAGTCCTCAAGTTCGTCTCACCAACAGCAATCGCCACAGCACTCGATCCTATTCAGTACCTTGGTAGTACCGATGAGCTCATCGATAGGGCATTGGCCGGGTATCAGGCGTTGAAACAGTGAAGCGATGGAACGATGGAACGATGGAACGAGCTCCTGATTTTCTTACCACAGAGGCACAGAGATTAGAATAGAGAGCCACTTCGCATAAACTCTAAAACTTGCGCCTCTGCGTCTTTGCGTCTTTGCGTTAGTAATCGCTTCCGGTTGTTCTACCACAGAGGCACAGAGATTGGAATAAGGAGCGGTTGCCGTCTCTGTGTCTCTGTGTCTCTGTGGTGATAGATTGAGGGCTTCCTTATGAACACATTCACGACCAATGATGGCATTCAGATCGCATATCAGATTGATGGTGCACCAGCAGCACCTACTTTGGTGTTGAGCAATGCACTTGGCACAAATCTCCATATGTGGGATGCTCAAGTAGCAGCGCTTGGCTCACACTTTCGGATTATTCGCTACGACACCCGTGGCCATGGTGCTTCTGGCGCCACTACAGGTACAGGCACCATCGAGCGGCTTGGCAGCGATCTATTGGCCTTGCTCGATTACCTGGCGATTGGGCGTGCCCATGTGTGTGGCTTGTCGTTAGGTGGATTAACTGCACAGTGGCTGGCGATTCATCACCCTGAAAGAGTACAGCGGCTCATATTGGCCAATACCGCCGCCCGCATCGGATCGGAAGCGACCTGGAATGCACGTATTGACGCTGTTACCACTGGCGGTATCGCAGCCATCCGTGAGGCAGTTTTGGCACGCTTCTTCCTGCCAACCTTCCGCGCTGCACATCCCGAGATTGTTGAAAGGGCTATTGCCCCATTAGATGTAATTGACATAACGAGCTATATTGCTGCTTGTATAGCTGTTCGCGATGCAGATCTGCGTGCTGATATGGGGCGTATTAGTGCGCCGACACTCATCATCGCAAGCGATCTGGATGAGTCTACTCCAGCCGTGCTCTCCGAGGAGCTACATGCAGCGATACTTGGGAGCGAGTTGTTTGTCTTCAACGAAACGGCTCATCTCTCGAATGTTGCCCAGCCGGTAGCATTTAGCAACGAAATTCGACGCTTCTTATTGACATAAAGCGGCCAAGTCGGCCAACTCTTCTTTTGCTGTTGCAAACAGATCCAACGTTTCTCCGCGCTGCCAGGCTGCTTGAAAATGCTCCGGATTCAACGTGGCTTCCAACTCGGCGCGCAGACGCGTGATCAGCGGCCACTGTTCTAGCCAACCTTTGGGACTGAGCGGGTGGTGAAAGACCAATGCGAATAATTTAGTCGCCCGTTCCGGTTTGTCGCTTTTTGCCGCAATGATGGCAGCAAAGGTCAGCCCTTTGGCGGCATTCGGCGGCCATTGGTGGATCAGGCTGATCTCCAGGAATCGCTGCAGGTGCTGTTGGGCAGCGGGCAGATCGTTTAATCCACAGGCGGCCATACACAGCCCCATCTGCTCCCATGAGGTTGTAAACGGGAAATAGGGGTAATTGAGTAAACACATCTGCTGAAACAATTGACGGCACGCGGGGTATTCTTCGCGTATCCCTGCCAAAATCCCTAACAAACCCAGTGACCGGTGCTTACTTTCGGCGTCACCGATCTCGAAGGCAGCCTGCTGCAACTGTTCGGCCAGCGACCCTGCGCGATCCAGATCGCCATGATTAAAGAACGCCAACCAGGCTAACTGAAAGTGAGCGCTACCCTGAAAATGGCGGGCCATGCGCCGAGTCTGGTGTGATTCTTGCCAGTAGGCTTCTGCTACAGAGTAACAACCGCGATTATACATGATCCAGCCCACTGCGCCCAGCGAAATCGCAAGACCAGCGAGGTCGCCTATTACACGCCGTAAGTCTAAGCTTTGCTCGATCAGTGGGTCACCGCGATCCGATTGGCCCAACGCGATATAGAGGATACCCAGATCTTTGAGCAAGTAGGCTTGATAAAATCGATCATCCAATGCCTGATAATGGGCGAGACTCGCCTCAAAGGCGGGTATGGCTGCGATTGAATCCCCACTCAGATACGCGCTCATTGCCAGACGCCACAAACAGAATGCGATCTCGGCCCGATTCTCGTCTTGTTGGGCAATAACAAGTCCTGTTTCCACACGCGCTCTGGATTCAATGGGTGATTCATAAAACGCCGAATTTTGGCCGAGCGTCCATGCCATCACCCGCCCCCACATGGGATGCGGCATTTCGCCTGCAACCGGAGCCAATTGCTCACGGCCTAGCCGCAGCAATTCCAGCCCTTCTTGAAAACGATTGCGCATCTCACAATACCAGTAGAGGCTTTCCAGAGCGCGACTAATGGCTTCGTAGCTACGCTGAGCCACTGCCCATTGCCATGCAGCACGCACGTTCTCAAAATCAGCCGCGATCTCATCCAGTGCTGCGGCTTGACGGCGCCCTTTGAGATCAGGCTCACGCTGATGAAGCAAGTCGGTATAGTAGGTGCAGTGCAATGATAGGGCTACCTCTGTTTGGTCGGCTGCCTCCAATTCCACTTCGGCAAACTGACGCAGAAACTCGTGAATTGTATAGCGCCGATTGGGTTCACACTGCAATAGTGATTTGTTTACAAAGCTGCTGAGCATCCGTAAGGATGCGCCCGCCACATGCTGTGCGGCCATATGGGTAAAGCCGCCCCGAAAGACGGCCAGGCGCATAAAGACCGTGCGCTCGGCTTCGGTAAGACGCTGCCAGGATTGGGCTAACACTGCCCGCATGCTGCGTTGGCGTTCGGGCAGATCACGTAGTTCTGCTTCCAAAAAGTCAAAGCCCTGGCTGAGTTCGGTCACAATTTCGTTGGGTGAAAGCACTTCGACCCAGGCGGCCGCCAGGAGGATACCCAGCGGCATGCCGCCAACCAGCTCACAGATATGCATAATCGCCTGTGCATTGGCAGGGGTAATGGTGAACTTAGGACGCACACGGCGGGCCGTCTCGACAAACAGCTGAACAGCGCTGTACGACAGCACGTCGGGCAGCGTCGCTGCGGATGGGAGCGCCATACTATCCAGCACCAAGAGCGTTTCACTATTGAGCTGGAGCTGCTCACGTGATGTTACCAGCATACGCAGGCGTGGACACTCTTGGAGCAATTCGAGGATAAGTTCGGCACCAGCTTGGAGATGTTCAAAATTATCCAACACCAGCAGCAACTGTTTGTGTCGTAGATAGTCGAGCAATTGCTGTTTGGGAAGACGCTTGTCGGCTTGAAAGCGGAAATTCATCGCCTCGGCGATTGCTGGGGCGATATGCTCAGGTACGAGAAGCGGAGCTAATGCGACAACATAAACGCCATCTTCATATGTTCGATGTTGGATGCTGGATGCTGGATTGCCTGATGTATTCTGGGTGTGTAAATCCAACATCGACTGGGCGACAGCCAACGCCAGGCGGGTTTTGCCCATACCACCAGGGCCAACGATGGTGATCAGGCGCGCAGTCGGATTTGTCAGATGTTGGATCAGTTCGACAATTTCGGCAGTGCGACCAAAGAAAGGGGTGAGTTGGGCTGGTAGATTGCTGCGCCGATGCGCGTGGCTCGGCTGCTCGTCTGGCTCCAAATGGGACGTTGGTAGTGAACGCGCAAAACTGACAACCCTGGCGCGGTCCGCTATCGCAACATCCAGTCCTTGCGCCAACAGTTCAGCCAGCTTTTTTGAGGGGCGCAGCTCATCACGCTCCAGCTTGCGGATGGTCGCCACCGAGTAGCCTACCCGTTGCGCCAGTTCTACTTGCGTCCAGTCTAACTGACGACGCTGCTGACGTAACCAAACGCCAAAAGTCGTTTCTGTGGTCATAGGGGTTTACCATTTTGTCGTTGAAATAAGGTAACTATTCAGGTATAGAGACGCGGATTCAAGATAACGCGGATAACTTTCTCGTAGAGATCACAATCCGCGCTATCGAAAATCCGCGTCTCTAAGGATGGTTGAATAGTTACGAAATAAGTATCGTTTTCGCTATCAGTAGCAATTATATCACATTTTATCTCACTTTCTATCTCACTTAATGATCTTACTTGCGGGAGGCCAACGTGCTTTAATTGTTTCAGGTTTCAGGTTCAAGGTTTCAGGGTTTCAGGGTATAAGGTGGAACCTGAAACCTGAAACCTTGAACCCGTACGACTTCTATTTATTTTGACTACAAGGAGATCAACCATGAGCACACGTTGTCCCGAATTAGCCAGTATCCGCAAGGTCGTCGATTTGTATATCGATGGTGTCCAAAATGGCAATCTGGATGTCCTGCGTCAAGCCTTTCATCCGCAATCCTCGATGTTTGGCTACAAGGGGAAGGATTTATTCATCACACCGATCCAGGGGTTGTACGATTATATTGCCAGCACAACGCCACCAGCCAAGGCTGGGGCAGTCGGCAAGGCATATACCTATACCATCACTTCGATTTCGGTAGTAGGCAATGCCGCCTCGGTTGAAATGGCAATGGATGGCTATCACGAGCATGACTTTACCGATTATTTCCAACTGCTCAAAGTGGACGGGCGCTGGTGGATCGTCAGCAAGTTGTTTCATGCTGACCCGCAAAGCAAGTAAGGCTATTTTAGCCAACGAGAATTCTATACAAATTCACAAGGAGAAAGATCATGACAACAGCAGAAAGCCGAGCCTTTATGCAACGCTATGGCGCAGCCCTCAGCGGCAAAGCCAAGCCAGCGTCGGTCGTCAATCAATATGTTGCCGATTCCGATGAAGCCTTGAAGCAACACATTGCTGAGTCCGAAGCCGCCTTCCCCCGTTACGAATTGGTCGGCGAAGATCTGATCATCGATGGCGATAAGGTGGTCTTGCGCTTCGCCTTGCGGGGGACGCACCAGGGCAGCTTTATGGGCATCCCAGCCACGGGGAGGAAGATCGATGTGCCAGGGATCATCATCTATCGCCTCGCCGCCGATAAGAACAATGAGATCAAGGTTGCCGAGCATTGGATGCATATTGATTCGGCGGTGATGATGCAGCAACTTGGGGTACAGTCCTAATCCAAATCCGTTCTAGTCAGACCAATAGTTTTCGTCCATCAGTTGGGCTGCGCTGTAAGGACAAGCCACTGGGAAGGTTTTGATATCTAACCCGGTTTCAGCCCAGGCGATCTTACGCGCTTTGGGCCAGGCACGCTCGATGAAAGTGTCCCATTGCGTGCGTAGGCTGGGGTTATCCGCCAGTAGATCGGCAATATCGGAGCGCTGCACCTGAATGGTGACTTCCCAACTGCGTGATCGTTTACTAGGTTGAAATTGCCATTTGAGCAGATGCGCTAACAAAACGGTCAAACGACTGATGAGTTCGCGGCGCGTACTGCTGCGCATATCTTCCAGTTCCTCAATGAGATGGATTGTATCAAGTTGGGTAAATTGTTGCTGGCGTAGCAAATGCACCTGCTCCTCAGCCCAAGCGGAAAAGTCTTTTTCGTAGTGCTTTTCGTCGAGTAAAGTTGTAGTCATAAGTGCCTCGGATGATGCAATTCGGATGATGCAATAACGTGTCCATTGAGGTCAATTGTACCATAGGCGCATCTAAAGCCGAAAC
>JANLSE010000444.1:0-4054 GCA_031362265.1 Roseiflexaceae bacterium | reverse complement strand
TTGCGTGGGTTGACATTTGCCCCAACACTGAGCAGATACATATCGGTGCGCTCTTCGTTCTGTACAACGAGATGTGTGAGCGAAGCATTGCCAGCCGCCTCGCCAACCAAACGATGGAAATCACGTGATGCGCGTAGGAAGACCGCAGTAGCATGGGCGTCGAAGGCGCCACGCGCTCGGTTGATTGCATCCTGGAGCTGTGACAGTTGCGTTGGAGTGGCTCGTAGCGCTGCTCGCCGTACCAGGAACGGCTCAACTGCCTCGTTTGCCATAAACATCTCGACAAACTCTTCGCGCGATACAGGTGCAACATATAACCCACGCCCACCACGCGGTGCAATCAGCCCCTCATGCTCAAGAATCGCCAACGCCTCACGCACAGGAGTGCGGCTAATCTGGAGAAGCGCAGCAAGCTGCTCCTCAACAAGTGGATGGTGTGGCCCAATTGCCCCTGAGAGAATGGCCTCCTTGATCGACTGATATGCTGCCTCACGAAAACGGGGAAGTTTAGCTGGAATGATCGGACTTAACATGTATCACTCTCAATATGGATTCGAATAACTACTGACTAGTGTGTTACTGGCAACGCTTCTAGTTGCTCAATTTGCCCCATGACCTTCCAGAGTGCCGCTGCAACCAGTTCAACTGCCCCAGTTGGGTTTGGGTAGCGCTGTGAAAAAACCAGGCAGGTATGCGTATCGCAGTGCTTTTGCGCCACTGGATACTGACCGAGCGAATAATCGACCGGTTGTGCATGTGGGCTACTCCAGGGTGCCCCATGCCCATATGCATTCTTAGCCTGGAACACCGTCATCTCAGGGAGAATGAAACTTTGCCAGACTGCTGTCTCTAGCCCTTCTGCCTTGAGTGCGCGCACGATCGTATGACGGAAGCGACTCGCATCCGCAGTGTGCCCAAGCGCCTCCATATCAAAGCGCAGTACATAGTTGTACCAGTTATGTACATGGCCAGCTGGCACTTGAGGAAGCGAAATATAGGGTATTCCCTGGAGAGAACGGGTCAGGGTTTGAGCATTATGCGCCTGCCAGGCGAGGTACGTATCGAGCCGCGTAAGTTGCGCGCGCCCAAAGGCTGCTGTTAGATCGTTATTGCGATACATCCAACCAAGCGCATAGGCGTGATAATCACGCTGCTCGACCGGGGAACGATTTTCGCCAAACGACCAGACCATACGCGCCTTTGCTGCTATCTCCTCCTGATCGCTAACAAACATGCCACCCTCACCAGAGCACAGATTCTTATTTTGGTTGAAGCTAAACGCCGCACAATCACCGAACGTGCCAACCTTCTTACCATTGAACGTGGCGCCATGTGCTTGGCAGGCATCTTCAATGACCTTCAGACTGTGCTTATGAGCGATCTCCAAAATCTTAACCATGTCGACAGCTAGCCCATGAAGATGTACCACCAGAATGGCCTTTGTTTTAGGCGTGATCGCTGCCTCGATTTTGGCAATATCAATATTCATGGTTTCCCAGTCGATATCTACGAAGACCGGGATACAGTTATGGTGCAGAATACAAGTAGCCGATGACGACCAGGAGTAGGCCGTGACAATCACCTCATCGCCCTCACTACAGCCACAAGCCGCAATGCACATATGCAGCGCTGCAGTTCCGCTGTTGGTAGTGATAGCGAACGCATTACCATTCCAGGCCGCAAACTCTTGCTCAAACGCCACACAATTCGGGCCGAATGCATGGTTTGTACCGCGCAGTGATGCTAGCACATACTGCTCGTCTACCTCGGTAATCGGTGGCCACGCATGGAATGTGTCGCTTGGGACGGCAGGTTCGCCGCCGAAAATAGCTAGCTTAGCCGACATGTGGCGTTCCTTGCTACAGATACACACGGCGCACAAACACTAGGATGATTCCTTGGCGCAAGCAAACATCTAGCTAGGAGTGGTTTCTCTTTAACTTTGTATACAATAGTTGCATGCAAGTATACAGAAAAAGCCAGTGTTGTCAAGAGGTCAGCACGAGTTACGCGAGGATGGTGTAGTAAAATGAGATATTGGGCGATTTCAGAACCATTTGGCCTTGACAATTCTTGGTATAATGGCGATTATCTAGGTGCTACTGTATACAAATGATATTGTGGCAGCCTCCGGGAAGGAATATCAATGAAGCTGCGCAGTGCTGAGTGGTTTCAGGGGCGTGATGAGATTGGCCCGCAATCACGCTCTGTCCTGCATACACTTGGGTATACTCCCGAGTTATTTGTTGGCAAGCCAATCATCGGGATCGCAAACAGTTGGAGTGAGCTGAACAATTGTAACCTTGGATTGCGTGCAGTTGCGGATGCTGTGAAGCGTGGCGTATTGGCGGCTGGTGGCGTACCACTCGAGTTCAATACAATTTCGCTTGGTGAGGAGTTGATGAAGCCAACCGCAATGCTCTATCG
The DNA here is from genome assembly GCA_031362265.1 of Roseiflexaceae bacterium. Classification (GTDB taxonomy): domain Bacteria; phylum Chloroflexota; class Chloroflexia; order Chloroflexales; family Roseiflexaceae; genus JANLSE01. The sequence goes on along the minus strand of JANLSE010000444.1, from coordinate 1,627 downwards.
CAATCTATTAGCGATGGAGATTGAGGAGACGCTGCGCGCACATCCGATTGACGGTGTGGTATTGTTATGCGGCTGCGACAAAACGACTCCTGGGCAGCTTATGGGCGCAGCCAGTGCGAATCTTCCCGCGATCCAGGTCTGCGTTGGGCCAAAAACTCCCGGACGTTGGCGCGGGCAGCCAGTGAGTAGTGGAACGGATCTATGGAAATATTTCGACCAGTATCGCACGGGGGAACTCAGCGAGGCTGATTGGCAAGCGTTGGAAGCAAGTTATTCTTGTAGCACCGGCACATGCAATAGTGTTGGTACCGCATCCACGATGACACTGCTCTCTGAGGCGCTTGGCATGATGTTGCCCGGCAGTGCGACGATCCCTGCTAACGATACACAGCGGCTTGCATCAGCAGAGCGTAGCGGGCGCCAGGCAGTGGCACTTGTACAAGCGGATCTGCGCCCATCAGCAATTATGACCCGTGCCGCATTCGAGAATGCTATTCGGGTTTTCACCGCAATCGCTGGCTCGACAAACGCAGTCATCCATTTGCTTGCGATCGCCGGACGTCTACGCATCCCATTAACATTGGAGGATTTCGATCGAATCGGGCGCGAGACGCCAGTACTGCTGAACCTGAAACCAACAGGTGATCTACTCATGAGTGAATTGCATGCGGTAGGAGGCTTGCCAGCGATTCTCGCAGAGCTTGGCGATCTCCTACATCTTGATGAACGTACTGTCGCAGGTCAATCACTAGGCGATCAGATCTCACCAGTAGCTGGCGATCCACATGTTATTCGTCCACGCACTAATCCGCTGTATGCGGAAGGCGGGTTGGCTGTCTTGCGTGGCAATTTGGTGCCAAGCGGCGCGATTATTCGCACGACAACCGCCACACCCCATCTTCTCAACCATCGTGGGCCAGCACTCATCTTCGAAAATTATGCGGATATGCTTGCGCGGATTGATGCCCCTGATCTCATAGTGACACCCGACACAGTACTGGTATTACGCAATGCCGGAGCCGTTGGCGTGCCTGGTATGCCAGAATGGGGCGCGATCCCTATTCCAAAAAAGCTATTGCTGCGTGGCGTACGCGATATGGTGCGAATCAGTGATGCACGTATGAGTGGTACGAGTTCTGGCACAATTATTCTGCATGCTGCGCCTGAGGCGGCGATTGGTGGTCCACTTGCGTTGTTGCGCGATGGCGATTTGATTGAACTCAATATTGTCGAGCGCCGCCTAAACGCACTTGTCTCTGAAGTAGAGTTCGCCGAACGCCGCCAGACCTGGCACCCACCTGCACGCCCACATCTACGCGGTTATCCGCGCCTCTATACCGATCATGTACTCCAGCCAGATGAAGGCTGTGACTTTGATTTCCTTCGACCAAAGAGCGATGCCGAGCTCGCGTTTATTCTACCGGTGGTGGGTCGATCATAAGCCATAGCAGAAGGAGCTGCAAGCATGTCACAAGCCGACACATTATTCAAGCGCGCATTAGAACATATGCCAGGAGGGGTTAGTGCAACCGCGCGTTTGAACGCTGCACTTGGGCGACCATTCTATATCAAGCGCGGCGATGGTGCCTATGTTGAGGATCTTGATGGGCAGCGCTATGTGGACATG
>JANLSE010000442.1:0-4769 GCA_031362265.1 Roseiflexaceae bacterium | reverse complement strand
AAAATCCCGATCGGCCTCAACGCTTACGCTGATATGGGTTGCCTCTGTAAAGGTTTGGGCGAAACGCTGTAACGCAGCCAATAGGGCACTTTCGCGTTTAGTAGTACCAGGAAGCCCATGTATATATTGGCGTAGTGTGTTGACCCCTTGTTCGGTGATGACCATTAGTCGGTCTATCTCAGGTGTAATATCGGTCGCACCAGCATGGAGCTTCTGCTTGAGGGCGGACAAGCCGATCTGAAAGCCAACATAGGGCTGAATCACATTATCGTGAATATCGTGGGCAAGGCGGCGGCGCTCTTCATCTGCTGCGCTCGATGCAAGCTGATCAACTAGCCGGATGTTTTCGATAACCGGAACTATCTGCTCAATAATATGTAATAGGAAGCCAACATCGGCAGGTGAGAATGCATGCTTCTGCGTGGAGGTAAGGTAGATACGGCCACTCGTATTGTCGGGGTAATATAGTGGTAGGCTGATGAATGATTCAGCATCAAGTGTTGCAATGAGTGTCTCATCGACCTCCAATGGTGTGGTGCTGTGCTGACCTTTACGAACATCAAAGACATGGTAATCGACCTGGGTCGATCGCCACCACTGCCATATAGATGGCTTACTTGGATAGATAGTGACTTGGTCAAGATTCGGCGTCAGTAGTCGTTGGGCTGTCTCGAGTGGTATCACCACAGCTTGCATGGCCCGCTCTGGATTGCGGCGGTCGGCACGACGTAACAGATATTCGATACGAGCTGGGTTCACTGTGATCAGTAGACAAGATTCGGCATCGTAGAACTCACGAGTTCGCTCCATCATCGTGCCGATCATGCGGTCAATCCCAAATCGCGGGTTCGAGAGTCGAGTGATCGCTCTGAGGAGTATTAGCCGATGTTTAGAGTCCCATTCACGATCACCCCACCAGGCAACCAGGTAGCCAAACACAAGCAAATAAATCGGCGGCAGCAGAATCTCAGGCAAGGGTAATTCTGATTCAAGGGCTGCTTTGTAAAAGCCGATGCTGATGAGAAGGGATGCTGCAATGAGGTGGAGCTGCAAAGCTGCAAAAAACGTCCATTGAAATGAGGCGACGAGTGTTGGGAACAAAAAGAGAAATGCGATGCTTGAATCACCACTTGATGTGGTTAATATTGCTGCCCAGACAACATCGGCCCAATACGAAATATCCTGAAGCCAAGGTCGGATGCGTTGGATTGCATAAAGGAGCATACTATAACCAGCATAGAATGCTGATAGAACCTGGAAGTCAGTAATTTCATCAATATCTAGTGGGATAATGATAAACAATATCGATGAGGATAGAATCAACCGCAACACAGCAATCACACCGCTGTTAAGTCTACCGGATGTATGCGTTTCATTACTAGTAAGCGATTCCATATGCCCTCCCACAACCTCCAGAATGGAGTGTGTAGAGACGCTCAAGATTGTTTGCGCTGCCCAGGGCACCGATCCCACTAGCATTAATAGTAGCAAATATGCGTATTGAAAACTGGCTCCACCTAATGGCCGCCCAAAGTGCCCAACATCCTCGTAAACATAGTATTACTAATTATAACACAATCCAAGAATAACAAGTGATTCGTTTGAATAAGGTTAAGAGAGCGTTATAAGCTGTTGTATTAATACAGCTGTGTCGCTATTGGTGGCAATATATCAGCTAAGTACTGTTGGAGTGTGCCTGTGTCATCCACAAGAATATGCGTGGGCTGTAGGGGTGCAATATTGCAATATTCCTTAGCTCCAACCAGATTGTCGATTTGGTCGTGATCTGCGAAAATAGATGCGAGAATGTGAGAACAGCTGTAGGGCTTGCGGTTACGCTGTGTGAAGAATAATCCAACAATCAATGAAACATATTGCGAGAGGAAGAATCATGATGTGGAGTGCAGTTGATAGTGCGCAAGCGCGTAGCGAGACGCCGGGTTGTGAGCATGTCGCCCATTTCAATAATGCTGGTGCTGCCTTGATGCCACAGCAAGTACTCGATACAATGATCCACCACCTACAGGCAGAAGCCACAATTGGTGGTTATGAAGCGGCTGATGCGGCACGCCCTGCGATTGAGCAAGTGTATGATGAAGTTGCTACGCTTATTCATGCTAACCGGGATGAAATTGCGATTGTGGAGAATGCAACCCGCGCATGGGATATGGCGTTCTACAGCATACCCTTCCAGGCAGGCGATCGCATTCTCACAGCTCAGGCCGAATATGCAAGTAACTACGTTGCCTTTCTTCAGGTTGCGCAGCGAACGGGCGCGATTGTTGAGGCGATCCCAAATGATGAGTACGGCCAGATCTCAATTCCTGCATTGCGCACAATGATTGATGATCATGTCAAACTGATCGCAATCACCCATGTGCCAACCAATGGTGGCTTGGTTAACCCAGCTGCCGAGGTTGGAATTGTAGCGCGCGAAACTGGAATCTGCTTCTTGCTAGATGCATGCCAATCGGTTGGGCAGATGCCAATTGATGTTGAGGAGATTGGTTGCGATATGCTCTCGGCAACCGGGCGCAAGTTTCTGCGTGGGCCACGTGGCACTGGATTTCTATATGTGCGGCGGGATTGGATCGAGCGCCTAGAGCCAGTGTTTATAGATTTGCATGCCGCAACATGGACAAGCCGTAACAGCTATACTATTCGGCCAGATGCGCGCCGCTTTGAGAATTGGGAGACCAACTATGCAGGCAAATTGGGGCTAGGTGCAGCGATTAGTTATGCACAGAGCTGGGGAATGCCACGTATCTGGCAACGTATCCAAGAGCTTGCGGAACTGCTGCGCTCACAGCTCGTGGCAATTCCCGGGGTACAGGTTCATGATCTTGGGCGTCAGCGCTGTGGGATTGTCACATTTAGTATCGCTGGACATGCGCCCGAATCAATACGAGCCACGCTGCTTTCTGATCGGATCAATGTGTCTACGACAACCGTGGCTGGAACGCGGCTTGATATGGAAGCGCGCAGGCTGACGAGTCTCGTACGTGCATCGGTTCATTATTACAACACCAGCGCTGAAGTGAATCGACTTGTGGCGGCAGTTGAAACAATTGCTGGAACAGCCCATAGTAAGGGCCGCTGATTACCCTGTTTGGCTGCATATAGAAGCTATACTGGGATACTGCGATTCCTATAGAAGTGTTACAATATACACACACGTTTCCTGCCTAATTGGCTCATAGATACCTTAAGGTCGACACTTGGAAACCAAATCGTCTCCATTTGGCCCATGGGTTAAACGCGCCCGTCTCACCAAAGGCCTAACCCAAGCGCAGGCCATCAATCTAGCAAACCGCAACCCTAGCCCATAATGCCAAGCACCTTCTGAATCTGCTTCAGTGGCCCCCATGCACCATCGACCATATTCGAGAGCAGTACCGTAGTCGTATCCAAGGTCGGATAGTAGCGTAGGTTGGCACTCACGCCAGCATTGATACCATCCTTCTCATAATACAGCACCTGCCCACTCTGGGAGACAAAAAACTTCAGGCCATAACTATTCATTGTGCTGCCGGTCGGATGCTGGCGGGCGAGCACCTGTGGCGTGAGGAAGGCCTGTGTCATGTGTGTGCCAAGCAATACCTTGGCGTGCACTGCGCGCATAAAGCGTACCAAATCGGCCGCAGTCACGTGTGCTCCGCCATCGGGTGAGCCAATCGGCGGGTAGGAATAGATATTGCGTTTCCAGTACAGCAGCTTCCCGGAAGCATCCGCTACAGGATCACAGCCCTCTGCCACACGCTCAGTAAGCCGTTGCATATGGAAGAACCCCGAATCCGCCATCCCGGCTGGTGTAAAGACATGCGCGTGGACATACTCACGATAACTCATTCCAGTGCAGTGCTCAATCATCAGCCCAAGCAATATATAGCTGACATTGCAGTAACGGCAACCCTGCCCTGGTGCAAAATTTGCTGGTTTGTGAATAAACTGCGGCAGCAGATCTTCGGTCGTATTGATCATGTAGTTTGAACGGGTCTTCCAGACATCCTCATAGTCCTCGCCTGCTTCTTCATCTGCATCATCCCCGATCCCGGATGTATGTAACAGTAGGTGCTGTATCTCAACGGCATCTGAGATCGTTGTATCTTGGAGGCCCAGGAATGGGATGACAGGTGTACTGAGTGTGAAGTGACCTTGCTCAATCAGTTGCAGGGTCGCAATTGCGGTAAAGAGCTTGGTGATTGATGCAGTATCGAACCGTATCTGCATGGTATTCGGCACCTGCCAAGTGCGGTTGGCATAACCATAGGCGCGTTCATACTGCACCTTCTCGCCCTGTGCGATCAATACCACGCCTGAGAATTGATCTGTACGCTCCAGTTCTTCAAAATATGCGTCAAGTGTTACCTGCAACGACATAGAAGATCTCATTTCTTGGCATTCAGTATTATGCTGAGCTAGCCAGCATCGATCAGAATGCCCTCATTATAATCGGTATCGCCAGTAAACTGGCCTGCATGGCGTAACGCAATCGGTAGGTCGTAGCGAGTGGCAAACGCACGCATCACACAAATATCGTCCATTGATTCGGCCTGCACAATGAAACTCGGGTTGTATTGTTGTGCCGGGTCGATTGTCAGATGGGCTTGCGTAAAACATGCACTGCCAGTGAGCAGGAGCCGCCCATCTAGTTTCTGTTGAAGTTGACACATTTCCTGGTTGAATAGTTGGAGCAGTTCGTTGTTGCTACTGATACCTCTGATTTGGTGGTTCATTGGTATTCCTCCTCATAGTTACTCTGCTGTAGT
>JANLSE010000391.1:0-2701 GCA_031362265.1 Roseiflexaceae bacterium | reverse complement strand
ACCACAGAGACACAGAGACATGGAGACATGGAGACACGGTGTTTGGGCATATGAGCGCGCTCTTTATGTCTCTGTGCCTCTATGGTGAAATAGACGAAAGGTATACAATGAAGGCATTCATTCGGTTATTTATGGCAATCCATGTCGGGTTGTATCGATTGACTCACGGTAAAATCGGTGGTAGTATGGGCAAATTCAAGCTCTTGTTGCTTACAACCAAGGGGCGCAAAAGCGGCAAAGAGCGCACCCTACCACTTGGCTTTTTTAGCTGGCAATCGGGCTACCTGATTGTCGCTTCAAATGGTGGGCAACCCACACATCCTGCCTGGTATCATAACCTCACCAGCAACCCACAGGCACAGATCGAGCTATTCGAGATCTCCATGCCTGTCACCGCAGAAATCCTCACTGGCGAAACGCGCAGCCAAGCCTGGCAACATGTTATCAGCGTGGCACCATCATACGCGCCATATGAAAAGCAGACAACGCGTGAAATCCCACTCGTACTCTTACATCCCAAAGGTTAGTTGGACAAATCAGCCAAAGAGGGTTCGATCTGGAATCACTCGGTTGTTTATTCGTAAGTAGCCTAAAAAGCTATACTCAATCACAAAGGTATCACCAATGGCTAAAACAGTTCCAGCAATAAGTGACGATCTGCGCGAGTTTATTGAAGCTCAGCATCTGTTCTTCGTCGCCAGCGCGCCACTCAGTGCCGAAGGGCATATCAATCTCTCGCCTAAAGGGCTGGATTGCCTGCGTGTACTTGGGCCACATCAGGTCGCGTATCTTGATCTCACCGGCAGCGGTAATGAGACATCGGCACACCTATGTGAGAATGGCCGTATCACCCTGATGTTCTGCGCATTTGCTGGCCCACCAAACATTCTGCGGCTGTATGGAACGGGCGTGACGGTGTTACCAAGTTCCGCAGCCTGGGGTGAATTGCGGCCACTCTTTGGGGAATATCCGGGTGTCCGGCAAATTATTCTCGCCAATATTGAGCGCGTCCAGACTTCATGTGGGTTTGCCGTACCGCGCTACGATTATGTTGGTGATCGCGACACACTCATCCGCTGGGCAAATACAAAGGGTCCAGAGCAGCTTGAGGAATATCGCCACGAGAAGAATACAGCCAGCATCGATGGGCTCCCGACGGCACTGGCTTCGCATTACGAAGAGGCTAAGCGCTAGAGCGGGGCTATGATTTTGAACCACAGAGAACACAGAGACACAGAGGTATAAGAACCAAGATCATAGTTGTTCAAGTCTCAGTGTTCTCTGTGCCTCTGTGGTGAACCATTCATGGTTGGTAAACCTTTCGCGGTTGATAGTTAGCTATTTTGGAGGGCCATGTGCCAATTGAACAGCCCAACATCCAGAAGATCGCAGTGATTGGCGTTGGCCGCATGGGTGGGCCAATGGCAGGCCATTTGCAGCGTGCCGGGTTTACGGTATGCGGGTATGACACAGCATCCGCGCAGCGTGCATCCCTTGCCGAGCGTGGTCTTAGGGTAGCCGAATCGCTTGCCCAGGCTATTCAGGGTGCCGATCTGATCATCACGATGTTGCCATCGAATGATGTACTGCTTGAGGTCGTTCGTGGGTCGGGTGGTATTCTTGAGCATATTCAGGCAGGCCAGATCCTCATCGATATGAGTACAAGCAAATTCACCAGCAGTCAGTCGCTTGCCGAAGAGATCCATCAACGTGGTGCAATCATGTTGGATGCACCAGTGAGTGGTGGTGAAGTTGGTGCACAGAATGCGACATTGAGTATCATGGTGGGTGGAGATCAACATGCATTCGAGCGCTGTCGGCCAGCATTTGCAGCAATGGGCACAACCATTACACATATTGGGGCGAATGGCATGGGCCTGATCGCCAAATATGTTAACCAGATGCTTATGGCTGCCTCGTTCTGTGCAGCTGCGGAATCATTCGCATTGGCCGCGCAGGCCGGAGCAGACCTTAGTATGGTGTATCAGGCGGTACGCAATGGTCTCGGTGGTTCACGGGTGCTTGATCAAGTGTTGCCACAACTGCTCAGCGGCGATCTCGGTACTGGCCGCGAGCTCACGCTACATCGTAAGGATCTCAGCTATTTGTTGGAGAGTGGTGAGGCGCTCGATGCCTGGATGCCAATCGCCCAGCAAGCGCGCATAATCTTTGAGCAGGCCTTCGCTGATGGCCATGGTGGCCAAAGCGCCGCAGCGGTTGCGCATGTCTATGAACAGCGCATGGGAGTACGGCTGGTTGCGCCACTCAAGTGACGCCATCGTGGGACACGAACACAACAACAATAATAACGCAAAGGCGCAAAGACGCAAAGTCATTTAGTTCTTTGCGTCCTTGCGTCCTTGCGCCCTTGCGCCCTTGCGTTACCGCTAGCTTTCCTAATTACCACCTAGGTGATTGACTTGAATAGTAACGCAAAGACGCAAAGTCATTTAGTTCTTTGCGCCTTTGCGCCTTTGCGCCCTTGCGTTACCGCTCGCTCCCTACCGCACTGATCGCTCCCGGAGATTTGTCATGGATTGGAGCTGCGTGAAGCGCGGGGTTACCCCAGTGACACTTAGCCCAAGCAATTCGGCACGGTTGTTGGTCTCGTTGCTCTCAGCCACCGCACCATTTACCACCCCAGGATTGTAGCTATCCGCATAGGCATACAGGCTACGTATTCCTGACGCATTTTAGTATC
>JANLSE010000389.1:0-35822 GCA_031362265.1 Roseiflexaceae bacterium | reverse complement strand
CTCCCCAGGTTTTACGGAGCACACGAACCCAGTTCTGGTGGGCCAGCTTATGGAGCGCGTCGTTATCGTAGCCACTTTTGCTGAGTGCCTCAATCAGCACCGGCAGGCCTGCGGCGTCGCCAATTGCGGCAGGGATGGTTGCGCCATCGAAATCGGAGCCAAGCCCAACTCGTTCAATTCCCAGTCGCTCGACGAGATAATCGATATGATTGACCATCGTCGCGATCGGGGTATCGGCGTCCTGCTTGCCATCCTCGCGTAAGAATGAAACTGCGAAGTTGAGGCCAACCATGCCATCGGATTCTTTGATCGCATCAAGCTGTTTATCGGTTAAGTTACGTGTAACGGTGCAAAGCTGGTGTACATTGGAATGGGTTGCAACAAGTGGTGCAGTACTAAGCTTGGCAACATCCCAGAACCCGGCCTCGTTAAGGTGTGAGAGATCGAGCATGATGCCGCGCTGGTTACAATACTGGACGAGGCGCTTACCAGCGTCTGTCAGCCCTGGGCCAGTGTCGGGGGAACTTGGGAAGCGGAATGGCACACCATGACCGAAGGCATTTGGGCGGCTCCAGACGATACCAAGTGAGCGTAACCCGGCCTGGTAGGCGAGCTCCAGGTGGTTCAGTTCGGTATCAATTGGGTCGGCCCCTTCGTAGTGATAGATCGCAGCAAAGGTGCCGTTTTTAAGGCATTCCTCGATCTCAGCAGCGGTACGAACGATCTTAAATTGGCCATTCGATTCGCGCTCGATCTGGAAGAGGCGTGCAGCCATTGCCGTTGCATAGCGCTGCGCATAGGATTGATCAAGAATGGGTGGTAGTTCACCATGTGGGCGCCTATAGGGCACAGATGGATCACCAGTGACGAAGATTGCGAAGAAGCCACCACCGAGGCCACCAGCACGCGAACGTTCGAGATCAATATGACCATGGGCGCTTTTGAAGAATGAGTCGTTGTCTTCGGGCTCGGCCAAATGCAAGCGCAGTAAGGTGTCGTTGTGACCATCGAAAATTGGCAAAGGGTGAGGGCTTGTCATGAAATATTCCTTTACTGTGCGAGAGGAAGCACGGTTCTATTTTACCCTGATTCTGATGGGCTGGATAGTTTTTTCCAAAAAAACAACCAACTGTCAACCAATTGCGTGTTGATATAGCCTTGATTGCGCGTTAGAGAGCGAAATGCTATGGAAAACATCTTGACATTATGTTGGCGGATTGTATAATCCATTACAATACACCACAAGATACAGGAGTATGTTATGGGCTGGCGGCGCGGATTAGGAATCTGGGTTGTGCTGGCGATTCTGGCAGCAGTTGGTGTTGTTCCGCTTGCGCGTGCGCAGGCAATGGAGCCACTCTACTTTCCAGCAACAGGCCATACACTGGATGATAATGCCAGATTTCTTAGTTTCTGGCAATCGCATGCTGGCGAACGCTTACTGGGCTTGCCAGTGAGTGAGCCAATCAGCACGGACGCTGGGATTATTCAATATTTTGAGCATGGGCGGTTGGAGCAGAAGATCGACCCTACAACTGGTGCAGTGACTGTAGTGGCGGGCGCGGTGGCACGTGAGTATGCAGCAGCACTCTATCGCAGCTTTGCGGCAGCCCCACCGCGCTTGGAGCAAACGGGTGTTCGGGTATTTAAGGATACTGGCCATACCTTGCGTGCGCCCTTTTTGCAGTTTTGGGATGCTTCAGGTGGTGCCGAACTCTTTGGTGCGCCGATCTCGGAGCCATTGTGGGAAGCGACGAGTGTTGGCCGCCGCCAAGTGCAGTATTTTGCCAATGTACGTATTGAGCGCGACGCGAGCCTTGCAAATAGTGCGGGTGAACTTGTCGTCAGTGATCTTGGGCGAGCGCTTGCGGCGCTCCGCGGGATCGATCTCGCGGCGATCGAGAATCCAGGGTATAGCGAGGCTGGGCCAAGCGCTACAATAGCAGTGGTTGTTGCGCCATTGGGTGGGCAACCAACAGCAACGCCTGTGCCACCAGCAGCGGCTCCTGCAGCACCGGCTCCGGCTGCTCCCTCGGTAGCGCGTGCGCGTGGCGCAAAGTGGATATTGGTCAACCTCTCTGATCAGTGGCTGTATGCCTATGAGGGAAATATTAAGGTATTCGATGCGCCGGTTGCAACTGGGCGCGATGGCATGGAAACCCCAACCGGGAATTGGGCTATCTATGCCAAACTGCCAATACAGACAATGGATGGCGTGCTGAATGGTGAATATTGGGTGGTGCCAAATATACCGAATGTGATGTATATCCATGGCGGTGTGGCGCTGCATGGAACCTATTGGCATAACCTGTTTGGCACAGGTGCACGGCCTTCACATGGATGTGTGAACCTACCACTGAAAGCAGCCGCATGGTTGTATAAATGGGCTCCTATCGGTACGCCAGTCCAAGTGACGTATTGACGCATTGAGTGGTAGAGCAATAATGGAGATTGGTATGAGCGATGAGGCGCAGAGTGCATTTACGGCTTGGGAAGCTGGTGATCTGACAGATCTAGCGGCGTTGCGGGTGATCTGGAGCGATTTACGTGAGATCGAGGATCAGATTGCGGCGTTGGATGGGCAGCGCGGCCAATTGCGTGACCAGATCAGTCAGATTATTGCGAGAACAGGTACCGTAACCCTCAGCGGCTTTGGCAAGGCAATGTTAACGGCACCTACACGTGTGATCAGCTACGACTCAAAGCAGATTGGCCAGCTTTGGCAGGAACTGCATACGACACACCCGGATATCGCACAGCGCATCGAGGCGACGCAACGTATTAGCGAACGGAGTGGTGGATTACGGATCGAGGCTGAACGTGCCGCGAGATAGTGGACTGTGAGTGGGCCGATTGTGGATTGTGGTTCTGTGTGGCTGGTTGGCCGACAATCCCTGAACCAAAATCCACGGCCCATAGTGGCGGGAAGGGTGGGATTTGAACCCACGTGGGTTATTAAGCCCAACTCGTTTTCGAGACGAGCGCGTTCAACCACTCTGCCACCTTCCCGTGGCTGCTCATCAGAAAGGCGGCCCGGCGACTGCCGAACCGCCCGCTGTGTGGCGACTCTGGGGCGACTCGAACGCCCGACCTCTTCCTCCGCAGGGAAGCGCTCTAATCCACTGAGCTACAGAGTCATGCTTTCGCACGCCCGTTACTATAGCATATCTTGTCTGGCTTTGCAAGCTGCGGTTGTTGTTCCGATCGAGGGACACCCAAGAGTGCGGTATACTCTTGCAGCGAAATACAAACAATACCTATCACGTATTACGTATCTTATAGCAAAGCCTGTTTTTGCGAGGAGCTTCACAGATGTTGCGTAGAATGTATCTCCCAAGTCTATTGATTATGCTCGGGTTGGCCAGTTGTGGTAGCCCTGCGGTGACACCAGCTGCCGCGCCAACGAATGCGCCAGCCGTAGCCGCACCAACTCAACCGCCACCTCCGACTGCAACACAATTACCGCCAACAGAAACCCAACCACCCGCAGCGACAGCCACGATAGCAGCCATGGAAGCCGCAGTGATCGCCACAACGACATCCCTGACGATTACAGTGACATTAGCCCCAACCGAGGCAGCTGCAACCGCTACGCTTGCGCCAACCGCTACACTTGCACCAACGGCAGTTCCTCAGCCAACCGCTGCGCCTACCGTGGATAGTGCCGCAATTGTTGCACAGGGCTTGCTTGTGTATAAGAAGTATGGTTGTTTTGGCTGCCATGCCTTGAGCGCAGCCGGAAGCACTGCTACACTTGGACCAACCCATGATGGGATGGGCGCGCGCGCTGCCGAGCGTATCGCGACCCCAGGCTATACTGGGCATGCTACGAGCGCAGAGGCGTATATTCGCGAAAGTATTACCGATCCAGATGAGTATTATGTGGCCGGGTTCGAGACGAGCACAGTACGAATGCCACACTATGCCAACATGACAGGCCAGGAACTAGAAGAGCTGGTACAGATGCTACTACGGCAGTAATGCTGTAGGATAGCATTGAAGCCGGGTACCCTTTGGGTGAAGCATTGGAGCATTGGAGCGCACAACGCAGAACATTGGAGCAGTTCTCTTGTTCAGCTCTGTGGTTCTTAGTAGGCGAACACAAGGTTCGCCCGTACGATGCTGGAATGATCGACACGGTTGAGTGAACCTCGTTCCGTTCTTGGTTTGGGTGCCCTCTGGGCAATTCTTGGTTCTTTGTTCTCTTGTTCTTTGTTCTCTTGTTCCTTGGTTCTGCTGTTCCGCAGTTCTGCGGTTCTGCGGTTCTGCGGTTCTGCCGTTCTTGGCTTTGTTGTCATTCATTGCTCAGCACAAGATAGCGCTCAATAGGCACCCGCACTGGTGTAAGCACCCAGCCTTGTAGTCGCGGTTGCACCAGTTGGTAATAGCTGCTATGCACCAGGAATATTGCTGCGGCCTGATCGATAATGCGCTGCTCGGCCTGTTGGTACATGGTGATCCGCTTGGCGACATCCGGTTCGATCCGTGCTTGCTCCAGAAGTGTGTCTAGTGTGGCATCGTGATAGCCGCCCATGTTTTGCTGTGCGCCACTATGGAACAATGCATCAGCAAAGTTCTCGGGGTCGGGGTAATCGGCGCACCAGCCATAGGAATACAGGTTGCCATGCTTCCCGCTATGCATGACCTCATCCCAGCGATTTGGCTCAAGGTTTTCGAACTGTATCGTCACACCCAAGTGGCGCTGCCACATCTCGGCCAGTGCTGCCTGGAATCCACTGATATTACTGCCGAACCCGCTACTGGTAAAGATGATTGGTGGCAGCTGGCTGGCATCGCCATAACGTGATTCAGCAAGCGCCCGCTTTGCCTCAGCTGGGTCAAAATGCTGGCCGTGCAGATTCGTTGTGTAGCCTGGCAGGGCTGGCGGGTACAATCCGAGCGCTGGCAGATCGCCATCACGGCCGAGATCTGCCAAGCGCTGGCGATCAACTGCAAGTGCAAATGCCTGGCGCACATATGGATCATCAAATGGTGGCCTGGTAGAATCGATTCCAATATAACTTGTACACATACTGATTGCTGCGCGAAGCTGCCCGACGAATGGCCCATTCGGATCACGGGCGCGTTCCAAATCGAGCCCACCAATAGCGGCTGTATCCAGATCACCTGTCTCGTAGAGCCGCAGCGCATTGCCTGCATAAATCTGATCAATGATAAATGGCAACTTGGGCTTACCCAAATAGAAATCGGGGTTGGCCTGATAGATACGCACCTTTCCAGGCTCCCAGCGGATCAGTCGGAACGGGCCAGTTCCATTGGGAGTGCGATACCATTCTGGGCCACTCTCAATATTGGCTTGATCGACAATAAATGCGGTTACATAGCATAACTTCATGGGGAAGTATGGTTTTGGTGCGTCAAGATGCACTTCAAGCGTATGCTCATCAAGCGCACGCAGCCCACTAATCGATGTTGCTTCGCCACGCTTGCGCTCCGCTACGCCAACAATATCGCCTAAATAGGTTAGAACGCTATTCGAGTCAGTTTCGGGAGCAGCGGCACGATTCCATGAATAGATCACATCGTTTGCGGTGAATGGTCGCCCGTTATGAAAGCGTGCGTTCTGGCGTAAATGAAAGGTATAGATCGTTCCATCTGGTGAGACATCCCAGCCCTCGGCAAGATCGCCTTCGAGTTGCATGTCGGGTGTGAAGGCAGTTAGGCCGCTATAAACCAGGTAATCTCCACCAGCATGGGCTGGGTCGTAGACATGCGGGTTATCGCTTTCGCCACCCGAGCTGAGTAATGCCTGATCCTCTAGGATACCATAACGTAATGGTGCACTCAATTCAAGGCTTTTTGCTAGCAGTGTCAGCCGATCCCGGTATGCTTCAAGGCGTTTGATCGGCCCAAAACTTAGGATCGAGACGAGCCGTTTATTGCGTGCAGCACTTGTCACAATCACTGTGATTGCTTCGCCATTCTCGCGCTCGGCGGTAAACTCACTCACCCATGCCGCGCGGCCATCAGCAAGCTGCTGTTCGCCTTCGGAAACAATCTGAATCGTTGTGAGCCCGGTTGCTACCGATGTACGCTGCTGCTCGCCAGCCATTCGTAGCGTTCTACCAGCCGGAAATGGGTCGCTATACAGCAGTGCAAAC
The DNA here is from genome assembly GCA_031362265.1 of Roseiflexaceae bacterium. Lineage (GTDB taxonomy): Bacteria > Chloroflexota > Chloroflexia > Chloroflexales > Roseiflexaceae > JANLSE01. The sequence continues at coordinate 29,700 of JANLSE010000389.1, read as the reverse complement.
ACATCATCATCGGCAGGGAAGAACCATGCCAATTGGCTCTCACGATCCGGTTTTTCGGTGCTCCAATCCTTTGGATAGCTCAAAAGGATGCCAAGTTCTGGGTTTGTATAACGGCCAGCCTGCGGCTTGGGGGTTGAGGCAATTGTAGCCGTTGGCCTTGCTATCGCAAAGGTTGGCGTGGCCGCAACCGGGCGTGCGCTCGTTGGTGCCTCTTCTGGCCGTGTCGTCGCGGGAACAGTTGGTGGTGGAATGACGGGTTGGCTGCAGGCAGCCAGAAAGATCAGCACGACCCAGAGTGGCTGGTAACGTGAGCGAGTTATCTGTTGTTTGGGTTGCCTTGGCATCATACTGTTTCCTATTGCCCAAGCCATAGCGCCGCAGCACAATGGAAGTGCCTGAGCTGGCTACGAGCGACGCTTGGCGCTCAATCGCATCAACACTACGAGTACGGTTGCCAATATGGCTCCAAGTGCAAACAAGCCCCCTGCGATAAACACAAAGAGTGTACGATCGGGCTGGGGCGCTGGTTGTGGAGTAGTTTCGTTTGCTGGTGCTACTATTGGCTGAGTGGTTGGCATCTCTGTCGCTACCAGCGTTGTGGGGTGCGCGACCACCTGTAGCCCTGGGCCAACCGGTACAATCGTTGCAATCATGGTTGGTTGCGGTGTTGCGGTTGGTTCCTGGCCAGCAGAAGCTCGTGGAGCTGCCTGTAGTGATGTTCGCCAGTGATCTTCCAGGCCATCAAGCCCAAATCCATAGACTTCCTGTAACACTGGCTCAATCGCATCACCAAGCGCGAGTCGATCAAAGAGTGTCAGGATCTTCTCACGACCATATTCCACGATCAGGAAGCGTACAATACTGTACGATTGGACATACGACAGATCAGCTTGGCCGGGATCTTCCGAGAAACCACCACTGAGGCTGCGTACCGAGAGCAATGTATTGTTGGCAATTGCTGTATTGAGCATTGCAATCGAATAATCCTCTGGCCCACCCTCGCCATAGACCGCGATCCCTTCGCTCAACCATGTTGGAATGCTGCCGATACATGTAAACGCCCGATCTCCTACCAGTACATGGGTCAGTTCGTGTGCTGTCACCCGCCGACCCCAGGCCAAATTATCGGGTGCAACCCCAATGATAGTCAGATAGTATTCACTATAGGCCAACCCGCCTGTCCAACCTGGCTCATACAGCACTGCCGCACGCATATCAGTGGCACTCTCATAGATATAGACATCGATTGGGTGTTTGGATGCCACCCCGGTCTCGTTCTCCAGACGGGTAAGCGAATCGACTGCCGAGTTCAGGAGTGTTGTTGCGAATGATCTATCACCCGCATACCAGTGTAAGTTCAGTGTGCCTTTTTGAATATGCTGCCAGGTATGTTGAGTATCAATCCAGGTGATACGCTTTGTCTCGCTGGTGAGGGTTGCACCATTGGCGTCAGTTGCACGCCAGCGATACCAGATCGTTGCGCCTGGTGGAAGCGATCCCGATTGTCGCATATCCCATGTCCAGCGCACATTGGCATTTTGGCCAGGGTCGAACGGCGGGAAGGCTAATGCTGTGACAATGCCACAGGTACGCCGCTCAACACCATATTCGAGCACAATTTCACGTAAGGCACTATCTGCATGTACTTCTGCGGCGAAGGTGAGTGTATTGGGGAAATCCAGTGTCGTACTGTCATTATTGATTGTTGGCAGTTGCGCTGCATACGCGGGGGTCAGGATGATACAAGCCAGGATCGCAGCCAGAAAGGTGATAGTTGGCAAACGCATGGGTCTTCTTTCTCGCATTGTAGCCTAAGCATTACCTTGGCAGTAGCACTTTACGCTTTTCTGGGTCACGCTGCTCACGGTACACAATCGCCGTATTACCTATCAGCGCTACCAGTTCGGCCTGTGTATCATTCACAATTTGCTCGGTGAGCGCCTGTTTTTCATCACGGAAATCCATAAACTTGAGCTTAACGAGTTCGCGTGCATTCAATTCGATCTCAAGCGCATCCATCAATGGCTGTGTAACGCCTTGCTTCCCAATCTGAATGGTGGCCCGCAATGCGTGGGCGCTGCGCCGTAAGAATTGGCGTTGGGTTGTGCTGAGTGCCATACAATCTACTCCAAAAGGGATGTATTATTCAAGCTGTATCCGGAGTGCAGAGGATACTACATCACGGCCTTACACTATGTATTAGGGCTACTACTAGAATGACAACCGAGCCGAGGTAATCGATTATCGTTATGGATATACCAGGAAAGCGAGTTGATCGGGATGTCATGCCGATTGATGCCCTTTTACCACAAGCACAGGTAATGGACTCACATCTAATAGCTCGCCAGTGATATCTTCAAGCAAGATTCGGTCAAGTGGGCTAGCGATGCGATGCGCACCAACCACCAAGAGATCATAGCGCCCGGTTCGAATCTCGCCGAGCAACTCATCAAGAACCGGCCCTGAGCGGCCCAGCACACGTGTTGTAACCCCACGCTGGCGCAGCAGCGCGGATGCATTGCGTAGTGTACTGGCCTCCGGTGAAGAACCAGCCAGAAACTCATCAATACTAATCTGGCGTTCGCCAAAACCTTCGAAGACTAACGATTGTTGTGAGACGATATGTACAATCGTCACTTCTGCCCCAAGCGGCCCGGCCAGGCGCGCAGCTACACTGACATCCTCGAATGTGTGGTAATCGCCGCCACTCGCCAGCAGAATACGCCGCACTGGACGTGGCGGGCCATGCACCCGTAATACGGATGGTTGGAGTCGTTGTGCAATGGCTTTGCTGCGCGGCCCAGGCAATAACCTGGCCAATGGGCGATTCAGCCGACCAAAGATCACCAAATCGTATTGCTGCTTTTCGGCTGCGGCAATAATTGCTTGATGCGGGTCGCCATTGAGTGCCTCAAATAGAACTGGAACTGTCAGCGGAACATCCAATCGTGCTGCTGCGTCTTCCAGCAGCAGTGCGCGCTCTGCACCACCGCCGGTTACCAGGGTTACCGATGTAGCAACCCGTTGCACAAGTTCCACGCAAAAATCAAGCACTTGGTCGCGTGCTGCTGTTGGGCCAGCGTAAATGAGCATCCGCATGGCAAATCCTTATGAAAGCAATGAAGCGTAAAGCGTAAAGCGAGCGTAGAGCATGGTGCAGATTGTTGGTTTATGGTTCGTCGTGTGCTATGCGCTGTGCGCTATCTTGTTCTCTTGCTCTCTTCATTGTACCAGTAACAGCAGTACTGGCACAAGCAGCATGATCCCTAAGAAGATTCCGAGCCGCCAATTATCCTCAATAATTGCTTCTTGCAAACGCAAGACTCCGCTTGCGAACTGTCGATACAAGAAGAGTAGCACCAGGATAGAAAAAAATGCTACGCTGGTCATTTCTACTAAGACAATCATAAAAGCGGCTGGGCCACCAATGATCAGCGCTGCAACGAGTGTATCGATAAATGTTGTGATATTCGCACCCATAATGTATGGCAGCGTATTCTCACGCCGCACCATACCACGTGCGGAGAGTGGAACCAATATACTCAGGGAAACCGAGACCGACATGGTTACCGATGTAACTGCGCAGCCAAGCAGGAACATTGCCATTGGTCGGTAGACAAGAACGCCAATCCGTTGGAATGAGCTGCGCTCGGCATGCATTTCGGGTAGCGCCCGATCAAGCAGATTGAAGGCGCCTAATAGTGCACCGATCCCCACAAAGAAAAGAACCCAAGCAGGTAAGCCAATTGTGTGAATACCCGCCATAATTGGGTCGACAATCACATCCAGTATTGAAGCCAGGGGTGACGCAGCACTGACTTGAAATGTCGGTAGTATCCCCGAGCTGAGCATCCACCAACCAAGTGCCATGGCAGGTATATAGATTGCAGCGGTTGTTAGTAATGCAAGGACACCAATCGAGATGCTTGCCGATCGGTGGTGCCCGCGTAGGTAATAGATAAACCCGACAAACAGCACAATAAATGAAGCACCCAGCCGTGATCCAGTGATCATGGTGAATGCCTCGATTGCGTTTACCGTACCTGAGGCAAAAAAAGTTACTGCAATAGCGGCCACTGGCGAGCCGCTTAGGAATACATACGCCAATAACCAGCCAAAGCCAAGCGCATTCCATGGCCCTGCGATCTGGAACAGATTGACAATCGCACGCCCATAGCTTCGCGCGCCATCCTTCAACAGTTCAAGTGCAACAATGAAGGTGAACAACCCAAGTAGCGCCCAGAAGACCTTCGACGTCCAGTTCGGCAATCGCATTATGCCCTCCTGCTCTCCTTTCGGAGCTGTTTCTGGTCGTGATGCGCACGTTGTTTATATAGTAGGCCTACACAGGCACTCTACTGTGCTGCTTACGGTTCAATCTTCGTAATCTCTTCAGATCGTGGCGAGCCGCGCAAGGCATCGAATAAATCCAGTGGTAGTCGTGCAGGCCGTTGCGTTTTGCGATCCACAATAATATGCTCGCTACGTGCCTCAATGAGCGCTACCTGGGTTTCGGCATGACGTAACTTATATTCAAACACAACTTGGCGGCTACGTACCTCTGCGAGAGTTACCTGCACAATCACAAGATCGTCGTAACGGGCAGGTGCCAAATAGCGCACATGTAAATCGCTTAGAACCACAAAATAGCCGCGCTCCTCGATCGTTTTGTAGGGAACTCCACAGGCGCGCAGTAAATCGGTACGGCCTTGTTCCAACCAAATAATATAGCTGGCATGGTGTACCACACCCATCGCATCTGTCTCGGCATAACGTGTACGGATAGTCGTCTCAATTGTGTGTCTACGCATCAAAACCTACATGATTTACCACAGAGGCACAGAGGGCACAGAGGCCGAATGAGCGCATTGTATTCTCTTGTCCGAATCTCTGTGTCTCTGTAGTGAATAATTAAGCAATCTGCCACAACAACCCCGCTTCACTCAACAATACCTGCGCGACGCCCCGCGATTCGAGATATGCCAGATGAGCAGACATCGCTGAAAGAAAGATTGCGTACTGTGGTGCACCGCCGAACTGTAGCCCGAGCGCACGTTGCACCCGCCGCCCAACCTCGGTAAGCTCGGCAGGTTCATATAATGCCTCTTGTACCGCCGAACTGGTACGCAGGATGGCGCTGCGGTTCGCATCCAATACCTGCTGGAGGGCGGCGTGTGTCATTAATTCGCCGTGTCCAGGGAGAAAGAACGCCTCAGTGCGTGCGGCAAGCGTTGTGAGCGTAGCCAATTGCCCAGCTATATTCTGTGCGTAAGGAACGCCATGTTTGGCTAGCACTGCCGCGCCAAAAAAGCCATCTGCTACAAAGGCAACATCATCATACACAACGCCGATCTGCCCAAGGCTATGGCCTGTCAGCGGAATGATCTGGAGTGTCAGGCCAGCAACCTCCAATATATCGCCGGTTATAAGTCGTGCAACAGGAGCACCTTTCGCCATGAGCCATTTGGTCTGTAATGCAGGAATGGGCTGTGCACCCATACTGAGATAGACTGGCTCAAGGAGTGGGTATTCGATCAGGGCAGCTTCCAGTGGCGGTGCCAGTAGTTCAACATTGGGGATATTCCGCAGCAGAAAATCGTTCCCACCAATATGATCGGCGTGATGATGGGTGCAGATAATCGCACTCAATCTGAGTTTGGCTTCATCGAGCGCTTTACGAATGAGTCGCCCAGTATCTTTGTCGATTCCAGTGTCGATCACAATCGCCTCGCCATTTGGCGAAGTGATCACGCCCAGATTATTCGCGCCGGGAATATAGTATGTATGAGTTGTAATTGATTGAAGAATCATATGTACCGCCATTACAGAACGACATGCGGGATCGTTTCCCATTCGACACGCCCACTGCCAGTTTCCAGATCTGCTGGGATCGCTGCCCGCACTGCACGGATGGTCGTGAGCGTATCTGCCATTGGTAGCCCAGGAATGTCGGACGCACCCGCTTCGAGCAGTTTGATTGCGGTATCGAGGTTACGCCGTGGTGCTGTCACCAAACCTAACTGAAGTTGATGGAGTGCATTACAGAGCAAAATCAGCGCACGTAGGCTCTCGCTTCGCTCAGCATGCCAGATGTGCTCGAAGGCCAGGAGTGCTGCGCGGTATTCACCCTGATTGACAAGGGCGATAGCAGCGGCAATTGTAGTACTGGTCATCAGACCTCATATACTGGGAATAGATTAGTGTATTGAATGAATATGCAGACGATCAAGAATGTAGGGCATGTGCTTTGCGCTGTCGATCACTCTTTTCGTTTTTCTTCTTTTTCTTTCGCCTGCTGGCGTTGCTTACTGAATGCCTGAATCTCTTCAGCCATGCGTTGCCGATCGGCGCTTGTTTCGCCAGCTCGTAGCGCAAACACGAGTGAGATAGCTGCTGCAACAAAGAGAGCAACACCTAGAACAGCAGTAATTTGTTGGAATGCGCCGAATGAGGCACCTATACCGATGCTCACATTAAATACCGTAAAGCAAGCTAATGCTGCTGCGCCTAAATAGAAGGCACGTCGGCGGTTAGGCTGGCTCGTCATTTGGCGTGCTTGCATTACAAGGACGCCACCAATAACGATGGCGAAAGCGATACGTATGATCAGGGATAGATCCATGGAACCTCCTCGGATACTAGCATGTGGTTGCCGCATGGAGTGTGTCCTGATGGCGATTCATAATACGCTCCCTGCGACACCACATGCTTAGTTCGCTTATTATTTTTTCAGCCGTTCCAGTTCTTCTTCTACAACACTCTCTTCGAGCTTTTTGAAGAGTGGAACTGGCGCGCTGAGGCTTTGGCCAACGGCTAGGGTGCTTGGAGCCCAACTGGCGTCGACAACATAGTCTCCGGTGAGTACCTGGCGCGGGGTGCCATCGGGAGCAATGGCATCCTCAATCCGTGGCATAGGTGCGATTGTTCCATGATAGCCCAATAATTCATGGAGCTGCTGGCTTGTGTATGGCAAGAATGGACTCAACAGCAGTTTAAGGGTGTCGATCGTGCGTAGCGCTGTGTAGAGCACAGTGGCAGCGCGCGCGCGATCGGTTTTCACCAGTTTCCATGGTTCGGTTTCACTTAGATATTGATTTGCAGCTTGTGAGAGTGAGAGTGCTTCGCTAAGCGCTGCTTTGAGTTTCACTGCCTCCAAGAGCTCTGTGACGTTCTGGAATGTTTGGGCTGTAACTGCTTCCAGATTGAGATCAGCTGCGGTTCGCTCGCCTGGCTCTGGCACCACACCAAAGTGTTTATATGCGATGTTGAGTACGCGATTGGCGAGGTTCCCCCAGTTAGCAACCAGTTCACTATTATTACGCTGCACAAAATCGGCCCAGATCCAATTGGCGTCACGTCCTTCAGGGGCGTTGGCTATCAGATAGTAACGCAGTTGATCGGGCGGGTAACGCTCTTCCACATCTGGCATCCAAATTGCCCAGTTGCGGCTGGTGCTGATCTTTTCGCCTTCGAGATTGAGAAACTCATTCGCTGGCACATCGTATGGTAGTGTTCGGTTACCATACCCAAGCAGCATGGCTGGCCAAATAATCGTATGGAATGGGATATTATCCTTGCCTATGAAGTAGTAGGCGCGTGCTGGCGCACTACCATCAGCGTTGAGATCCCACCATTCGCGCCAACGTTCCGGTTGGCCAGTACGTGCAGCCCACTCGACGGCTGCTGAAAGGTAGCCAATGACTGCATCGAACCAGACATAGATGCGCTTATCTTTGAAGGCTGGATCAGTGATTGGGACAGGTACGCCCCACTCAAGATCGCGTGTAATTGCGCGCCCGCGCAAGCCTTCGCGCAGCCAGTTCTGGGTGAATTGTACCGTGTTTGGTCGCCAGTAGGATCGATCTGCACCATCGAGCCAATCACGCAGGAGCGGCTCAAGCTTGGCCAGATCGATGAAGAAATGTTCGGTATCACGGAAGGTAACCGGTGCCCCATCTAGGGTGGATCGCGGGTTAATCAGCTGTTGTGGATCCAGCAGTTTGCCACATGAATCGCACTGATCGCCACGCGCACGGCCAAAGCCACAATTCGGGCAGGTTCCTTCGACAAACCGATCTGGTAAGAAACGACCAAGTGACTCGGAATACGAACCAACCATCGTCTCGCGGTAGATATAACCCTTCTCAAGTAGCTGTGTGAAGATATCGGTTGTCACAGCATAGTGATTCTCGGTATATGTCTGCGTGAAGAGGTCGAAGGTGATTCCTAGAGCACTAAAGGAGCTCAGAAAGGTCGGATGAAAACGCCGAATGACCTCCTGTGGCGCGATGCCCTCTTTCTCGGCAGCCAGTGTAATTGGTGTGCCATGGCAATCGGAGCCCGAGACCATCAGCACCTGATTGCCACGTAGGCGCTGGAAACGAGCAAAAATGTCGGCAGGGAGATAGGCACCGGCCACATGGCCAACATGAAACGGCCCATTCACATAAGGCCAGGCCACCGCAACCAAAATATGATCAGGCATGAATATGCTCCTGTACTGGTTTCATTAAGCTCAAGCATAGGGCAAAACGACAGATCTGGCAACCATAGCGCAGAACACAATGTGCAACCCTAAGCGCAAAGCGCAGGGTAGCTATGATGTGTGTTGGTGTAACAAGCGGTTGGGGAGAAAAAGGCGGGCTAGGCCGCCATAAAGCCGCACGCATTCAGGCGCAGCCCAGGCCAAGTGGGGATGTAGAGATCAGGATGTTGGGAGGCGAAATGCATGGAATATGCCTTATGATAGATAAAGAGACACGAGATACGGTAATAGACACGGAGGCAAGGAGACAAGGAGACAAGGCATCGCAGTTTTGAGATTCTGTTCTTTTGTAGCTTGTGCGGCTATTGGTCTCCGTGTCTCCGTGTCTCCCGGTCTGCTTCTCTGCTACCGCCCTGGTTGGCGCGGTGGCCTACGTGACATTGGCCCGTTACTCGCGAAGGGTTGCTTTGTATTTGGTTGTTTCCCTTGGCCGCCTTTGGTTCCTTTGGAAGATGGTTTCTTAGACATCTGTAGCCTCCTCTATGCGAATCAAAAAGCCGTGAGCGACATGCGCCCCGGCCTGTGTCTCGCGCTGGTGAAGGATCAGCTCAGCAACACATCGCCTTAGGCGCAACCAACATCGAGCTCATGCGCATCGCGCGTGGCCGATAGATGGTGATGTGTCGCATTAGTGTCATTAGATCACAGTTCCTTACCGCTCACGGTATTCATTTACATGAATCATCATAGCACAACCTGAGAGGAAGGTCAATCCATCATTTGATGGATTCATATCAGCTGATCAATGCTGAGTGACAGTAGAGCCGTGCAACACTTCAATTGCTGCCAATACCTGTGGATCATCTGGTATATCGAAACGCCACCAATCCCCTGTAACAACTCGATCTGGTTGGACACCGGTACCTTCGATGATTGAGCCATCCGCCTGATAGAAGACCAATTCTGCTAACCAGACTCGTGATCCATCCTCAAAATCCTGGGCGAGTAAGTTTTCGGTATTGCCAGCACTTGGTTGGCCAACGATCTGTGCGCGCCCAAGCTGATTCAACCCCGAGGCGAAAATTTCACCTGCACTAACCGTATCTGGGCCAGTGAGTACCACAATTGGCACGCCATTCAGCATGCTATTTGCTCGTCCATTTGGCACGATGAGATCATAGCGACGACGCGGCCCTTCACTATGGCCAATTGAACCACCATCGGCAAAAAGACCAATTGTATTGAGCATAAGATTAAGTTGTCCACCACCATTATTACGCACATCAATGATCAGCCCATCAAGCGGCCCAGCGGCGGTTAAGTCGTTGATTGTCTCAGCGACTCGATCATCCAGGCCATTCAGGCTGAAGGTGTCGATCAATAGGTAGCCAATATCGGTGCCTGGCAGGCGCTGCGACTCAACACTTGGGAACGCGTCGGGGGGAATGACATGCCGAATGACCAGCACGTCACGCTCTGGAGCATCTGGTGAGCGGACCGTTAATCTAACACCGGTACCTGCATTCCCGCGAATAACACTAATCGGCCCACGTGGCCCAAAATGTGCTGTATCGGTGAAGGGAATGCCATCAACACGCACAATAATATCGCGCACTTGCAACCCAGCCTGATCCGCAGGGCCACCATGCGCAATCCGGGTAATCATGCCACCTTCGGTCACGTTACGCACAATGGCACCGATCCCAACATAGTTCAAGCCACCATCGAAACGTGCCCGTTCTTCAATCACATCCTGTGGCGATTCGTAGCGCGAGTGTTCGTCGCCAAGCTTATTGATCATCTCGGCTAACAATCCATAGAACTCATCCATTGAGACTGCCTGCTCTACCTTAGGCAGGTATTCAGTATACACAGCATCCCAATCCAACCCACGAAAATCACGGTAGACATAATTCTGCTGCACATGCGCCCAGAGCTGTTCGAACAGCCGCATGCGCGCATCAGTAGATAATGGGATCAGGGTTGGGGTTGGTGTGAGTGGGATATCAGTTGGGCTTGGTGTATGTGTTGCTGTAGGCGTTGCGGTTGATGTCGCTGTTGGCGAAGGTGTCGGGGTAGAAGTCGGCACGCTTGTCGCGGTTGGTGTATGGGTTGCGGTTGATGTCGCAGTTGGCGATGGTTCGGGTGGTAGAGTCGGCTGTGCTGCGAATGGGAGCGACCTGCAAGCTGCACAGAGCAAACAGAACGCCAGGAATACAAATGAACGCAGGATTGCTCTAAATCTGAATGGCGCATTATGCTTTCTGGCCAATGGGTTGTGGTTCATGGTTTCGTATTGCTCCCGAACAGATTGTCCATCATCCACCCCACGATCAGCCGGTAGTGATCTATTAGCGATTCTCTAGGCGTAACCTTTTCAAATCGGCCAAGTTTGCACACCCACTACAGAACATCGCGATACGTAATTCACTAATATATGCGCCAAGCCCCTCGACGACAGCTTCCACACCACGCTGCTCGACAGCCGCAATGAGCGCAGGTTTGGCTGTTCCAACCAGATCAGCTCCTAATGCAATCGCTTTGGCAACGTCAACACCACTGCGGATGCCACCACTGCCGATTAGTGTGACATTCGGCAATGCCTGCCGCACCTGGCGGATCGCTTCGGTCGTCGGGATTCCCCAACCAGCAAATGCCCCTGCTACACGTGCACTACTCGCTGTGCTATGTCGGAAGCGCTCAACTTCGCTCCAACTTGTGCCGCCTGCTCCAGCAACATCGATCGCCCACACCCCAGCATCGACGAGACGTTTGGCGGTTGTGGCACTCAGGCCATTGCCAACCTCCTTAACAATCACTGGAACCTCAAGTTGGCGGCATATGGTAGCAATCTTTGGCAGGAGCTGTTTGAAATTCGTATTCCCCTCGGGTTGCACGGCTTCCTGTAGCGCATTTAAGTGTAGGATCAGTGCATCAGCTTCAATCATATCGACTGCCCGGCGGCATTCATCGATCCCATAGCCATAGTTTAATTGTACTGCACCAAGGTTTGCGAATAAAGGAATATGGGGTGCAACCCGGCGCACTTGGTAGGTTGAGGCTTGGCTGATATCACGGATGGCCGAGCGTTGTGAGCCAACTCCCATTGCGATGCCAAGCTGTTCGGCAGCTTCGGCCAATACGAGGTTAATATTGGCAACATCTTTGGCACCACCCGTCATTGAGCTGATCAGGAGCGGAGCGCGCAGGAGCTTACCAAGGAACTTGGTATGTATATCAATCTCAGCTAGATCAAGTTCGGGAAGCGCTTCGTGTGGAAGATGGTAACTCGCAAAACCGGTGTGAATCCCCTTGGCTGCCACATCCTCATCCAGCACAATTCGCACATGGTCGAGCTTCCGGCTGCTGGTTGAGTCCTCACTCATTGGGGCGCTCCTGGGCGTACTAAAGTCTTACAAGCATTATTGTATCATACCGCCTTGTTGAGATAGCAGGGCTGCGATGACAATGTTGCGTATTCTAACGCCTGACGGTATAGTACGCACGCCATGCTATTGCGAGAGGAGTACTACAAATGCAACTGCGTGATCTCGATACGCCTGCCTTGGTCGTCGATTTGGATCGTGTTGAGGCGAATATACATCGTTTTCAACACTATCTTGATGAACATGCGATTGCGGGACGGCCGCATATCAAGACGCATAAGATTCCACTCTTTGCACACTGGCAGCTGGCAGCTGGTGCGGTTGGAATCACATGCCAGAAGATTGGTGAGGCTGAGGTAATGGCCCAAGCTGGTTGCCATGACATCTTTTTACCATACAATCTGATCGGCCGCACAAAACTTGATCGTCTGGCTGCACTGGCACGCTATGCAACGGTAAGTGTGACAGCCGATTCCCTGGAAGTGATCGATGGGCTAGCAGCGCGCTTCCGTGATGAGCCAACTGCGCTGACCGTTCTTGTGGAGTGTGATACTGGCGGTGGGCGTTGTGGTGCACAATCTCCGCATCAGGCAGCCGATCTTGCTCGTCGAATCGCGCACGCTCGTGGCCTACACTTTGGTGGCTTGATGACCTACCCATGTGGCGATGGCACCGACCCATTTATGGCCGAAACGAAAGCCCTACTCGCCGCAGATGGTATTTCGGTTGAGCGCGTGAGTGGTGGTGGGTCACCACGCATGTGGCAAGCCCATACCTGGCGTGAGGTTAATGAGTATCGTGTTGGCACCTATATTTATGGCGATCGCGCTATGGTTAAGCATGGGGCCATGTCGTTTGAACAGTGTGCAATGACGATTATTGCCACAGTGGTAAGCCGCCCGACCCATGAGCGTGGGATTATTGATGCTGGCAGTAAAACGCTCACATCCGATACCCTAGGGCTCGATGGTTTTGGCTACTTACTCGATTACCCCAATGCACGCATCTATGGCCTTTCCGAAGAGCATGGTCATGTCGATTTTTCGGCCTGCGAGAAGCGCCCCTCAGTGGGTGAGCGGGTCGCGATCATTCCAAATCACTGTTGCGTTGTAAGTAATATGTTTGAACAGGTTGCAGCCACCCGCAGTGGGCAAATCGAAACCATGTTGCCTGTCGCAGCGCGTGGGAAGTTACAGTAGGGAGCAAGAACCGAACCGCAGAACCGCAGAACCATCGTACGGGCGAACCTTGTGTTCGCCTACCAAGAACCAAGAACTGAACAAAGGAACAAAGGAACAAAGGAACAAGATAGCGTACAACGAATTATCAATCTGCACTACGTTCCAATGCTTCGATGCTCTGCGTTCTTGCGTTCTGCGCTTCAATGCTTCAATGCTTATAAGGGAGGAATCACATGTCGTACGAGGCGAAGTTGGCCGCGATGGGTTACACGATTGAGCCTGCCGATGGATTCAATGGCAAGTTTATGACAGCAGTGCGTACTGGCAAGCTTGTATATACTGCCGGGCAGGTTTCGAGTTGGGCAGGGAAGGATATTAAAGGCAAGGTTGGCACAGATTTGACGCTTGAGCAAGGCTATGAGGCTGCCCGCTTTGCAGCACTCAACTGCCTACGTGCCGTCAAGAGTATTACTGGGAGTGTGGATAGTGTGACACGAGTTGTCAAAGTACTTGGCATGGTCAACGTTGGGCCAGGGTTCAACAACACACCCGGCGTTATCCATGGGTGTAGCGATTTCCTCAATGAAGTCTTTGGCGAAGCTGGCAAACATGCACGAAGTGCGGTTGGCATGGTGCTGCCATTTGATTATGCGGTTGAAATTGAGATGATTGTGGAGGTCCAGTAAGCGATGAAGCATCGGGGCAATGAAGCATCGAAACGATCGGTATCGCCACAATTCGATCTTGAACAATCATCCGACCGATTGATTGCTGCACTGCTTCATTGTTTCATTGCTTCATTGCTTCATTACCATGCCCCAACGATCTGATCTGTTTCTAATTGCGCTTGCAGCACTCTTGCCACTCATCGGGGCAGGGGCGCTGTTGTGGCGTCGATTGTATCGCGATGATCCGCAGAATGCGGTACGGCGAGTGCTCAAGAATAGCGCCATCCCATTAGTGCTACGCATGTTTGTGCGTGGGCTTGATATGGCGTTCTTTATTATTCTGCAGCGGACACTCCCAGGCGAACAGATTGGCCCATATAATCTGGCCACCCTCTATGTTGGTCAGTATCTGGCGACAGTAGCGGAGTTTGGCCTTGGGGTGCTGTTAACACGCGAAATTGCACGCGATCCAGGGGCAGCTAAGCGCCTCTTTGGCGTGACACTCTTTATGCGTGGGCTGCTTGCGGTTGTTGCGGCTACGCCAGCTGCTGCACTACTGATCGGTGCCTATGGGTTCCTTAGCATAACTGGCTGGGGCGAAGCAATTACTCCAATTGGACAACAAGCCATTTGGGTGCTCTTGTTGACCCTCCTACCCTCGGCCTATTCTGGGGCAGTGACAGCCCTCTACAATGCACATGAGCGTATGGAAATACCTGCGCTGGTTGAGGTGGCAACGGCATTGCTAGGCCTTGTAGCGCGCCTGGTAGCACTCTGGATGGGGTATGGAATTCTTGGTTTGGCTTGGGCCAGTGTTCTGGTGACGACACTAACAGCGCTGATCTTCTTGGTGCTTCAGTACCGCGATTTCTTCCCGCCAACCCTCACCTGGAATCTGCCACAGATGCGTGGTTTGGCGGTGGTAGCATTGCCACTTATGTTGAATAACCTACTGAATGCGGTCTTCTTTCGCTTTGATACATTTATCATTAAGGCCTTTGGTGCTGGTCAGGGTGATCGGCTCCTTAACCAGTATGATGTGGCATACAAGGTAATCGGAATTGCCATGATACTGCCGCCAGTGGTAACTTTTGCTGTCTTCCCATTACTTTCGCGCCGTGCTGAGGGCCAACGTGAAGGTATGGCGCGAGCGCAGAATGGGACGTTACGCATGTTACTAGTGGTAGCATTCCCATTAGCCATGGGGATGAGTATTATGGCAGCCGATTTGATCCGACTTGTGAATGGTGGTAATGCAGCGCAATTCTTGCCTATCTCGGCGAATGTATTGGCGATCTTGGCCTGGTTCTTGCCACTTTCGTTTATGAATGGCTTATTGCAGTATGTGCTGATTGCGTTGAATCAGCAGCGCCAGATTACACGGGCCTTTGTAATTGGTGCACTCTTTAACCTTTTGGCGAACCTGTTGATGGTGCCGCGCTATGGGTTATACGCTGCTGCGGTGATCACGATCCTTTCGGAAATCGTGCTTCTGCTGGTATTTTGGCCACTACTACGGCGCGAGAATCTTGCTCCACCGATCATTGCATTAGCCTGGCGCCCCTGTGTGGCAGCGCTCGTGATGGGTGCGGCCATGTCTGTCTTGTATCCAATTGGTTGGTGGGCCGCAGCTCTGGTTGCCCCAATTGCCTATGCATCTGTATTGCTGTTAGTTGGTGGGTTGTCGGCGGAGGATCGGTCGCTATTGGCGCGCGCAATGGGGCGGGGCTAGGGGACACACATGCTTGTGCGCGGCACTCGAATCAAAGATCAGCTATCTGCCTTGATTGCTCACAAGGATTGGCTACATCTCGTGCTGTTGGCAGGTATCTTGGTGCTTGCAAGCTTGCTCCGCTTCTGGGGGTTACGCTTTGGCCTGCCCTACTTTGATCACCCCGATGAGTGGGCAGTTGGCGATGAAGCGCTGCGAATGTTATGGACTGGCGATTTCAGCCCAAAGTCATTTACATACCCGACGCTCTATGTGTATCTGCAGGTTGGTGTAGCTGCGTTACACTATGTTTGGGGCTCGGCAATTGGCCTCTATGCATCTCCTGAAACGATCGACCCCGCGCGTTTCTATGTATGGGCACGGGCGCTCACCGCGACATTGGGTGTTGCTTTGGTTGGGTTAACCTATGGTATTGGCCGCAAAGTTTATGGGCGGGCGGTTGGCCTGATTGCGGCACTGTTTCTCGCGGTGTTACCGACAGCCGCTGCGGATGCACACTACATAACCGTAGACACACCTGCTGCATTCTTTACTGCCCTCGCATTTCTGCTCATTCTCAAGATCGAAGAACCCGGTGATGCAATCGGGTCTGCTCGCCAGCAGCAACCTCCAAATGGTCGACGATTGTGCATGCCATGGCGTGTATTGGTTGCTGGTGTGGCCGTCGGGTTAGCAGCCTCGACCAAATATACCGCTGGTGTGGCAGTAGTGCCATTGTTTGTGGCGTGTGTCTGGCAGAATAACCCGCGCGCCACAATTGGTGATAGTGTGCGTAGTGTGATCACCGCTGGGCTGGGGGTCGCCTGTGGCTTCACGCTTGGAACGCCACTTTGGATACCAGAATTGCCGCGGTTGATCGCTGATGTGGAAGCGATAGCGCGTCATTATCGTGAGATAGGCCATCCAGGTGCCGAATCCTCGCGCCCGGCGCTATTCTACTTGGATGAACTGTACTTTGAAGCAACACTGATTACATGCACTATGGTAGGTGGTGGGTTGTTGGTACTCGTGCGGCGTAGCCGGGCAGATCTGCTCATCCTGGCGCTGGTTGTTCCATTTATGTTGCAACTGAATAGTGTGCGAGTTGTCTTCTTTCGCAATGTTATGCCACTGATGCCCTTTGCCTGTCTGCTTGCGGCAATGGTTACCTTCTGGGTGGTGCGTTATGCAGTGCGTGTTGCGAAACAGAGAGCACAACCCCAGACAGCCTGGTTATCGACTTTCGGTTGGTTCCTATTGATTATCATTGTGGCAGTGCTTATTGCACAACCACTTACAAAGGCATTGCGCGATGAGTGGTTGCTTGCGCAACCCACAACTCGGATTCTGGCAACAGAATGGGTTCTTGCACATGCTCCAGTTGGTGTACGTGTTTGGCTTGAAGATCAAACGCTGATTCTGCCGCCAAAGATCCGTGTTGAGGGAGGCCGCCCACTAACTACCCATCCGCCAGAATGGTATCGTGAGCAAGGGTTTCGCTTCTTGGTCGTGAATGATAGCATTGCGAAAAGTGATGCTACCCAACTGGCCGCGTTTGGCGAACCGGTTGTACGCTTTGAAACAGCCGGACAACGCCTTGGCCACACATTCTTGATCTATGACACAGGGATTGCTGATCCTGCACAAGATGTTCGCACCTCCTCTGGCGCTACACTGGCAGGTGGGGCGCTCATCCTTGATGGCTATAATCATGCACAGCAGGCAGCGCCAGGTAGTGTGTTACGGCTCGCACTCTATTGGAAGGTTGAACGAGCGCTCGATCACGACTATGTGGTTTTCGTTCATCTTGTGGATGTACAAGGTAACAAACAAGCCCAGCGCGATACGCCACCATTGGATGGGAGCCGCCCAACTAGCACATGGCAGGTAGGTGAGCTTATTCGCGATGACCAAGATCTGCCATTACCTAATACGATTCCAGCTGGCAGATATACCTTGTTGGTTGGCATGTATGATGCGACCACCCTGATCTCAATCAATGATAGTGGCCCAACGATGGTTGGTGAGATAGAAGTGCCGTAGGCATTCCAAACAGGCCGGTGATTCTGAGTTTATAACTTGCTGAGCTCTGTTGCAATCGGAATTGTGAATGTGA
The DNA here is from genome assembly GCA_031362265.1 of Roseiflexaceae bacterium. Lineage (GTDB taxonomy): Bacteria > Chloroflexota > Chloroflexia > Chloroflexales > Roseiflexaceae > JANLSE01. The sequence continues at coordinate 12,153 of JANLSE010000389.1, read as the reverse complement.
ATGTGCTGCCCTTGCCAACGACACTCTCAGCCCAGATTCGCCCGCCATGGAGCTCGACAAGCGATCGAACAATTGCGAGACCCAAGCCCGTGCCGCCAATCCGGCGGGTATTCGAATTATCCACCCGGTAGAATCGCTCCCAGATCCGTGGCAGATCCTCTTCGGAAATACCCATACCCTGATCGCGTACACTCAGTTGTAGCCAGCGCCCGGGTGGATGATCATCTGGCAGTACCTCAAGTTCGCCGATCGACAGTACTACTTCGCCACCTTTTGGTGAATACTTGACCGCATTGGTTAGCAGATTGAACAGAATCTGCTTGACCTTATCGCGATCAATATAGGCTGGTGGAATCTGGATAGGCAGATCAATCACTAATCGATGGCGGCTACTCAGGTGAGTATTAAGCTGAGCAATTACTTCTTGAATCAGCTGACGCATCGAGACAACCCACTGATTGAGTTTGACCCGGCCCGACTCAAGCCGGGTGACACCCAGTAGATCCTCGACGATCTTTGAGAGATGGCTCGCTTCGTCATACACCGTCTTGATAAACTCTTTTTGCTCAGCTGGAGCAAAATCACGCGCCATCAGCAGTTCGGTGTATCCAAGAATCGATGTAAGTGGGGTGCGTAGCTCATGTGAGACAACCGAGACAAATTCGGTTTTGAGCCGATCGGCCTCACGCTCCAGGGTGACATCAGTCGCAACCCATAGGCGGCCCGTCAGCAACCCAAGGCTATCGCGGGTGGGAACCGACAGCAGTTGTAATTCTTGATGCGGATTGGTCAAGTGTACCAATGCAGACAGAATTTCGGTTGGGCTACGCTGCCCACTCGCACCAAAATCGGTCAGCCCAAGTGGGTCGGAAAGGCGTGACAATAAGAGTGGCACCAGATCCCAGGGTACTTGGAACTGTTCATCAAGTTCACGTGGCCCTAACCCCCAAGCACTCAGCCATGCCGGGTTATGGCGTAACACCCGGCCTTGGGTGTCCAGTAATGCTAAGCCATTTGGCATGCTTGAGAAGACCTGGCTGAGTTGCGTGCTCGTTTCGAGGAGTTCCTGTGCATGCAGTGCGCGCCGTAAGGGCTGGACAGCTGCGATACAGAGTGCTCGCACAAAAGCGACTTCAGTATCACCAAAGGCGGCCGAGCGTGGGCTATCAAGCTGAATGACGGCCAATGTGCGGCCAGCGTGGATAATCGGGAATGCTAATTCAGCGCGTACTTCTGGTACAACTGGTTGGTAATCGGGATCTTGGGTTACATCACGAAGGAGGACTGCACGTGCATCACGGGCAACTTTGCCAACAATACTCTGGTCCCATGGTCGCCGGCGTTGTGGTTGCCCAAGCTGATCCTGGCCAAGCGGGGCAAGCCCATAGCCTTCAAACACTTGCAGAACAACCTCATGGCGTTCATGGTCGATCAGATTGACAGAACCAGCCTCGGCTCCAGTTGAGTCCAGCGCCCAACGTAACAGCGCGGCCAGTAGTGTGTTTAGGTCGGCAGGCTCATCTAGCGCAGTATTGATTGCAGTGAGAACTCGCTGCTGGCTTGGCACCAGATCCCCAGCGCGTGGAGAAGCGCTCAGCGGCGCAGTATTGACAACAGCAAGGGCTGTGCTGTTCTCAGTTGTAAGGGCAGCTGCTAAAAGCGGTAATAATGTGGCGATCAGGCTCTGTTCACCAGCCAAGAACGAATCGGTGCCAGTGGCTCGTAGCTCCAATACCCCCCATAAACGCCCTGCCCATAGAATTGGTGCGCCATAGTACCAGAGGTTGTTATCGGTTGCGGCGCGTAGCGCAACCCGACGCTCAGCAACCATTCGTGTTAGCGCTTCATCCCAAGGTTCGCGCCAACCTTCGAGATCCAGATATTGATCTGGCACTCTTTCAGGGCCATCGCCATATACCCAGCATGTCAAGCGGCTATCGCGAAAGTGTATCAGTTGATGCAAATGTGCCAGTAGATCCTGAATGCGCGCTGCAAATGGGCGCTCTTCGCCCAGGATGCGTGCAGCATCAGCCACTGTCATAAGCGCAGATCCATTCTGGGGTTGTGTTGTTGGCATAGGGCATTGGCTCGTATGGTATGCTACTATAACGGAATAGCCCAGTATCATTCGCTGTATTAGTATCGATTGCGATTATTGTAGCACAGTGAAATAGAATAGAAGCAGCAATACGATGCCTGAAGTACTATCCACTATCTTTGCAGATTATAATCGGCTTGATACCCCTGGGGCGAGCGTCGCTATTGTTCGCCGTGGTGAGGTGATCGCACGTGCTGCCTTTGGCGTTGCGGTGCTCGTGCAGGGCCGCGCAGTAACACACGATACCAGTTTTCGGCTGGCATCAGTGACAAAGCAAATCACTGCAATGCTGGTACTCAAATTGATAGAGGAACAGCTGATTGCTCTCGATACCCAGATTGGATACTGGCTACCAGAATTGCCCGTATATGCTCGTATTGTGACAATCCATGAGCTAATGACCCATACCTCGGGACTGGCCGACTATGAGGTATGTATTCCGCCTGAGCATACACAGCAAATTCAGGATGCCGAAGTTCCTGGGCTCCTGCCCACACATGCAGAACAAGGACTCTATTTTGCGCCAGGAACAGCCTTTCGCTATAGTAATACTGGCTATGTTCTGCTCGCACTGGTCGCAGAACGCGCTTGTGGAGTACGCTTCCCGACACTGTTGCATGAGCGAATATTTGCGCCCTTAGGTATGCGCGCTGTTGCATATGAGGCAGCTGGGCCAGAGATTGCCGAACGGGCCTATGGTTACAGTTGGGAGGCGGGTGATTGGCGGCTTACCGATCAGAGTATTACCAGCGCTACCCTTGGGGATGGTGGTGTCTATGCTTCCGCCAATGATATGGCGATCTGGTTGGCTGCACTCGATGAGGGCGCGATTGGGTCGCCAGAAACCCACCGCAAAATATTTACACCCTGGACTGCAACAAACGATGGGCAACACTATGGCTATGGTTGGTTTATGACTGCCCATGAAGGCCAACCGTTACTGCATCACGATGGTACGACCAGCGGCTTCCGTAATACGATCATTCGGCTTCCAGAACAGCGTATAAGTGCGATTGTGCTCACGAATCGTAACTATCCAGATCCATTTGAGCTGGCGCTTCAGGCTTTACGCTCCCCATAATTCATCCTACAATGTCCGACAATGGATGTTGCAGAATAACCACAGCCACAATGAGGTGTGCAGTGACAACAAAACGAGTAAAACATGGCTGGACGCCAGAACACTGGGCTAGTCTTATGCCATTTGGAATTGGGCAGCAGCGCCCGAATAACTATCTCGAACTCTGGAAGGCAGTCCGCGCCAGCAAGGATCAGTTGCCATATGCATGGCGCATCCTCTCACAGGGCGTCTGCGATGGCTGCGCACTTGGAACCACTGGGTTACACGATTGGACACTCGATGGTGTGCACCTCTGCAATATTCGCTTACGATTATTGCGGCTGAATACCATGCCAGCGTTGAATCCAGATCTTCTTGCGGATGTTGCACCGCTACGCCAAAAAAGCTCCGCAGAACTCCGTGATCTTGGGCGACTTCCAGCACCCTTCATGCGCCAACGTGGTGATCCAGGCTTTCGGCGTATTAGTTGGAATCTTGCACTGCGGTTGATCGCCGATCAGATTAATGCCACAACTCCCGACCGCTTAGGCTTTTACCTGACGAGCCGAGGCATGCCCAACGAATCGTACTATGCCGCACAGAAAGCAGTACGGTCACTTGGCACCAATAACATCGATAACGCTGCCAGAATATGCCATTCACCCAGTACGGTTGCTTTGAAAGCAGCCCTTGGTGTGACAGCCACAACCTGTTCGTATAGTGATTGGATCGGGAGCGATCTGATTGTTTTTATTGGCGCAAACCCAGCCAATAACCAACCAGTTACCACAAAGTATCTGCACTACGCAAAGAAAGCAGGCACACAGGTTGCTATGGTGAACAGTTATCGTGAGCCTGGCATGGAGCGTTATTGGGTGCCATCAGTTCCCGAAAGCGCACTCTTTGGCACCAAGATTACTGATCGCTTCTATATGGTCAATATTGGTGGCGATGTTGCATTTCTCAATGGGGTGATGAAGCAATTGATTTCCGATAATCAGCTCGATTGGGATTTTGTTGGTCAGCACACAACGGGCTTTCAGGAGATGGCGGCGGCCCTAGCACGCCAACCCTGGGAAGAACTAGAGCGCTTAGCAGGTGCATCACGCGCCGAGATGATCGACCTCGCTGCAATGATCGGGCGTGCCAAAAAGGCGATCTTCGTTTGGAGCATGGGTGTCACCCAGCATATGCATGGCGAGGATGGTGTACGAGCGATCGTCAACCTGGCGCTTACCAAGGGTTTTATTGGCCGCGAAGGCTGCGGTGTTATGCCAATTCGTGGCCATTCAGGCGTACAGGGTGGTGCAGAGATGGGTGCCTATGCAACCACTTTCCCAGGTGTGTTGCCGATCAACGCCGAGAATGCTGCGTGGCTTAGTGAACAGTGGGGATTTCCAGTTTCCGCGACGCCAGGCTTGATTGCGCCAGCCATGATTGATGCCGCCGCCGAAGGTCAACTCGATATGCTCTTTTCCGCAGGGGGGAATTTCCTGGAAGTACTCCCCGAACCGGAATATGTCCAGGCTGCGCTTGAACGCATCCCTATGCGTGTCCATATGGATATTGTCCTTTCTACGCAGATGTTGCTCGATCCCGCCGAGACAGTCATCCTGTTACCAGCCTGTACGCGCTACGAGATTCCTGGCGGTGTCACCGAAACGAGCACAGAGCGCCGCGTCATTTATAGCCCTGAGATCGAGGGGCCGCGTATTGCCGAAGCTCGTGCTGAATGTGAAGTATTTCTTGATCTTGCAAGTGTTGCGCGCCCAGCACTCGCACCGCAGCTGAGCTATCGAGGTACGGCTGTGTTACGAACTGAGATCGCCAAGATTATCCCAGCGTATGCTGGCATTCAGTATCTCGCACAGGCAGGCGATCAATTTCAATATGGTGGGCCACATCTGTGTGCCGATTGGGTGTTTCCCACAAACGATGGTAAAGCCCATTTTAGTACGCTGGAACTGGCAGTGGATGAACCGTTATTGGCGGATATGTTTCGAGTTACTACGCGCCGTGGCAAACAGTTTAATAGCATTATCCACGAACAGACCGATGCCATCACTGGTGCAGGGCGTGATGCAATATTTATGAGTTCTGAAGATGCCCAACGCCTTGGCTTAAGGAATAGCCAACCAATCACGCTACGGAATTCGATTGGATCGTACCGTGGGCGAGTCTTTGTAGCACCAGTGCGGCCAGGTAATTTACAGGTACACTGGCCTGAGGGCAATGTCATTATTAATCGTGATCGTCGCTCACCACTCTCGGGAATCCCGGATTACAATATGTTGGTGACACTTGAAGTGAGCGATTGACGAGTTGATCGCTATTTCATAACTGGCGAATAAAAGAGGAAACATATGCGTCCAGGCAGCACGATTCGTCGCTCGATCCTGGTTGTCGATCAGGGCCAAGTGCGCCGCCGCCGCGATACACTTGCAACCGAAGAGCCACTTGAGATTCGCCTCTTGGCTGGTTCGGGTGTCGAACGGCGTACCTTGGCGGTGACAATGCGTACCCCCGGTAATGATTTTGAGCTGGCCGCAGGGTTCTTGTATGGTGAAGGGGTGATCACTCAGCGTGAGACAATTGCCCAAATCAGTTATTGTATTGATACGACCGATGAGCAGCGCTACAATATCGTTAATGTCCTGCTGAACAGCGCGTCACTACCTGATTTGCCGCAGCTAGAGCGCCACTTTTTTAGTACAAGCGCCTGCGGCGTATGTGGCAAGGCTGGCCTAGAAGCATTGCATATGCGCGGCCAACCATTGCTGACTTCTGGCCCAATAGTGGCATCTACACTCCTCACCTCGCTTCCTGGGCTGCTTCACCAGTCACAAGGCCTGTTTCGTACCACAGGCGGCCTGCACGCCGCTGCACTCTTCACTGCTGAGGGCAATTTACTAGCGGTTCGTGAAGATATCGGGAGGCATAATGCTGTCGATAAGCTGATTGGCTGGGCGCTGATGGAGCGACTATTTCCGCTGCGTAATACGATTCTGCTCGTCAGTGGGCGGGCTGGTTTTGAGATCGCCCAAAAATGTATCGCAGCTGGCATCCCGATTCTGTGCGCCGTTTCCGCGCCAAGTAGTCTCGCGGTTCAACTGGCTCAAGATTTCGGCCTCACCCTAATTGGCTTCTTACGGGGTGAGCGCTTCAACCTCTATACTGGTGAAGAGCGACTCGGTGAGTATGTGAGCGCATAGCGCATAGCACAAAAGGTTTAAGGTTTGTTGTGCGTTGTGCGCTATGCGTCTCCGCCCTTCCGTCCTTCCACCAGCACGCGCCGTAATACTTTTCCGATGAATGAGCGTGGTAGCGCATCAAGGAACTCGACAGCACCCGGGATTTTGTAGGCGCTGAGGCGTGCGCGTAAGAATGCCAGAATCTCTTCGGGGGTAGCACTCTCGCCCTGGCGTAATACTACAAATGCACGTAAATCGGTGCCTTCTTCCGCAGGAATACCTGCAACGGCCGCTTCGAGGATTTTGGGGTGCTCGTAAAGTGCTTCCTCAACATCACGCGGGTAGATATTGTATGGGCCAGCGACAATCATCTCTTTTTTGCGCTCAATCACCTGGAAAAACCCGTCGGTATTCATACGTGCGACATCACCCGTTCGCAACCAGCCATCGGGTGTAATTGCTTCGGCTGTGTCTTCTTGGCGCTGCCAGTAGCCCTGCATGATTTGTGGCCCACGCACCAGCAGTTCGCCGATCCCACCAGCGGGCAAATCTGCGCCACTTTGCATGTCCACGATCTTGGCCTCAGTAGATGGTAATGGCAGCCCAATGTAGCCAGCTCGCCCGCCACCCGTCAGTGGGTTAGCATGCGTAACTGGGCCAGCCTCAGTTAGGCCATAGCCCTCTACGAGCCGCGCCCGTGTGACACGCTCAAACCCTTCTTGCACTTCCACTGGCAGTGGGGCAGCGCCACTAATACAGGCATGCAGCGAAGAAAGGCCATAGCTGCGAGCATTCGGTTGATTGGCAATCGCAGCATACATGGGTGGAACGCCAGGAAAGAGGGTTGGCCGCTCGCGTTTGATTGAATGCAGCACATTTTGGATCTCAAAGGTTGGCAAGAGAATCATGGTTGAAGCTAAATGAATCGCAACATTCATACAGGCTGTCATACCATAGGCATGCGAGAATGGAATTGCACATAGCACGCGCTCTTTGCCACGCCGTGCACCCGCCAGCCAGGTACTGGTTTGAATCGCATTGGCAACCAGGCTGCGGTGGGTGTGCATCACGCCGCGCGACTCGCCGGTTGTTCCGCCAGTGTAAAGCAATGCCGCCAATGCGTGTGGTTCTGGGTCCGGGAGTGGCCCAGCCTGTGGCATCGCTTCGAGCATACGCGCAAGCCATTGCGAACGTTGTGCTTCTTCATCGGGTACTAAGTGCCCCTCGCGTTCTTGGCGCAGTAATGTGAATAGCTGGCGTTGCGTGGCGGGCAAATATTCCTTCAGATTAGTATAGATTACATGGCGTAAATTGGTGCGCGCTCGTACTTGGGCTACTAATGGATGGAACATGCTCAATGCGATAACTGCCGAAGCCTTAGCATCCTCGATCTGGCGAATCAGTGCGCCTGCCTCGAAAATTGGGTTAGCCAGAACAACAGTTGCCCCAGCGCGTAATGCGCCATAGTAGCAGATCACTGCCTGTGGGACATTCGGCAGCAGCAAGATCACCCGCTCACCGGATGATATGCCAAGCGCACCTAATGCCAATGCACATCGATTAGCCAGTGCATCAAGTTCTGCATAGCTGATCGTTTGGCCGTAGAATCGGATCGCCGCCACGCCCGGGAACTCATGCGCAGCGCGTGTTAGCAACGCTGGCAATGCAATATCGGGCACCTCAATAGTTGGTGGGACATCAGGCGGATAGTGTTGTAACCAAGGCTGGCTCATCGTTCCTCCTCATGCTCATCGCGCCAACTGCGCCGTTTCTCGTGTAGGAAGCTATCCAGGTACCGATTGACACTCGCTGGGCGCTCAAGATGAGGAAGATGGCCAGTATAACGTACCAGTTCAAATTGCGCACTCGGCATCAGATTAGCCATGCGCTGCAGGACATGTGGTAGCACAATAAAATCAAACTGCCCACCAACAATCAGCGTTGGCACGACAACGTTCGGCAAAAGCCCCCAGCCGCGCCAGGGGAAGAGTGTTCCCGCGAGAACACGTTTCAAAACAAACAAGGGTGCATGAACTTTAGGGAAGAGTACTGGCCGGAGTCGTTCGAGCTGATCAAGCGGAAGTGGTAACTTGAGGATCAGTTCATGGAGGCGGTTAAGATGCATTTCTGGTGCCGTCGCTACAAGCACAAGCCGGGCAATACGCCGCGCCTGGGAAGCCGCAAAGGTGAGGGCAATTGGGCCACCGAAAGAATGTGCCATCAAGATGAATGGCTCCGTAACGTGCAATTGCTCAAGAACCTGCGAAAAATCCCACAGAAATTCTTCTAATGAATAGTTGCTCCGTGGAATATCACTCTGGCCATGGCCACGCAGATCCGGCGCAATAACTCGATACTGTGATGCAAAATAACTGATCTGCTTATGCCATTGCATAGCATCACCGCCCGCGCCATGCACCATCACAATTGTGCCGCGCGGTTGCTCAGGGCCAACATCAATCACACTTAGCTGGATCGGGCTCCCGCCAGCAGCATTGACAATTGTACGTGGAAATTCCACATTAACCCCTCAGGAACGATAACAACGCCGCTTCAAATGCCGCTGGCTGCTCATCCATCGGGTTATGAGCACAACGTGGCATGATCAGGAGTTGAGCATTGGGGATTGCCGCTGCGACTCGTTTTGTCAGGCCTACCGGAACCAGTGGGTCAAGTTGCCCAGCAACAACTAAGGCTGGCTGTGTGATCCCTGGAAGTCGTGGCATCAGAGCATTCTTAAACATAGCCCTTAGCAAACGATGCAACAACTCCGGATCATGGCGTGCCATGTACCCAAGCCGCCGTACAATTGGCCGCAGCACGCCACCACCATGTTCGTGTGGTACAAACTCGCCAAAAAAGCCAACGCCACGCGCAAGTGCAAATGAAGCACGCAACGCAAGCCAACCATGATCACGCTGAAGGTACGAGCGCGTAAAGCGGGGCATCTCGGGTCCCTGAACCGCCGGGTTGACAAGCACCAGTCGCTGGACGAGCTGTGGCTCACTAAGCGCGAGCTCAACTGCAATATTCCCACCCATGGAGTGGCCGACAACTGAGATCTGCTTCAAACCGCGTGCAGCACAAAAAGCAGCCACAACGCTGGCGAGGCCAGCCATATCACGCGCAGGATGCTGAGCAGAACCACCATGGCCAGGAAGATCAGGTGCGAAAACACGTGCATATGGCGCCAGCGAAGCCATTGCCGACCACCAGATTTCCTTGAAGGCGCTCCAGCCGTGAATAAAGACAACTGCATGCGAACCAGATCCGGCTGCAAGATAACGCAGCTGGGTCGTCGCACACAGGAGGTCGACAGGCTGGGTAAGGGTTGACATAGTGCAGCTATTGTAGCATACAACCCGATATAGCAAACCTGTCAGGTGCGGTTCTAGGAGTAATTGGAGCGTTAATAGCAGCCCTAGGCCGCACCTTGACAGGTTTTGTGCTACACACTGCGTGCGATTGTAACCCCAATAAGTACAGTGGCGAGCAGCACAAGCAGCCCTACTAATGGAGCCCAACGCCCTAGTTTGGCGAATGGCCCCTTGCTGCTTACGGCCATATGAGCTACACCCGCCGAGATAAACCCAAGGATGGGATGAATAATATGTGGCAACGATAGCAGGCGTGCGCCATCGCCTTGGATCAGGAGGAAGACGAACCAGAGCATTCCAAGCGTGACTTGGATATCGACAAGTACCGGGAAGAGCCGCGCTGCACGAGTTTTGAGCAAATCGGCTCGCCAAGTGAAAACGATTGCAGCGATGACGATCAGCGCTGGCAGAATACGCTCGCCAAACATCGAATGGATTGTGTAGATAATGCCCATAAGGAATCCTTTCTTACTATTTCTGTTGTGCTTGGGAAGCTTGAATATCGGCTGGCCAAGTACTCTTAATATAGGCGAGAACAGCCTGAATCTCAGAATCGCTGAGACGTGTGCCAAAGGCTGGCATGCCGTTCTTATATTCAGAAGCCGTAACGGCTTGGCCGCCAAGTTTGGTAACATCAAAGAGGTACTGATCGCCATGATGCCATGTGTGGCCAGTAATATCGTGTGGTGGTGCAGGCATGCTGCCATCTGGTAGTGCTGTACGCCAATTGGGCTGGCCTTCGAGGTTGGCTCCATGGCAAGCTGCGCAATATTGCACATAGACACGTTGCCCAATTACGATCTGGCTTCCAAGGCCAGGGTCGCTCCCGCTGGTGCGCATCTGCTCCGATGCACTGCGCAGTGCCGTGAGTGTTAATATCGCGGCGATGACCAGAATCAGTATGCCAACTGCGAGATTACGGCCATTGATGCCTACCTTCGCATTGCGTGGCGACCTGCGGCCCATATGCTACCCCTTGTGAAAAATTTCGCACGCATGCTTATGATACTCGAACCTGAATTGGCATGCAAATTATGGTGTGTGCGCTATAATAGGGATGTATAAATGGAGTAGCGATCATATGAATCCTATGAATGGATATGAACACCTCCCAACTGAATATCGGATTCAGCATGTAATGATTCGCCCGAATATCATTTTGGCGCCAATGGTCGGTGTCACAGATAGTGTCTTCAGGCGGCTGATTCTGAGTTTTGGTGGTTGTGGCCTTGTCAGTAGTGAGATGACTAACGCGGCAAGCGTGAGTCCAAAGGCGCGTGCGCGTCATCATCAGCTTGATTTTCTACCTGAGGAACGCCCAATCACGATCCAACTCAGTGGGAGTGAGCCAGATTTGGCCGCTGCTGCTGCTGCAACGGTTGAGCAACTAGGTGCAGATGTTATTGATATCAATTGTGGCTGTCCTTCGCCAAAAATCACTGGCGGTGGGCATGGTTCGGCCTTACTGCGCGATTTGCCTAAGATGGAGCGTTTGTTACGTGCGGTAAAAGCGGTAACAACAGTGCCGCTTACGCTGAAATTTCGTGCTGGTTGGGATGAGCAAAGCCTTAATTATCTTGATACAGCGCGCATGGCCGAATCGGTGGGGGTTGCTGCTTTGGCATTGCATCCGCGTACACGTGAGCAGGCCTACACAGGCACAGCAGATTGGAGCCGAGTTGCTGCAGTGAAGCAGGTCGTCTCGATTCCAGTCATTGGTTCGGGCGATGTAAAGGATGCGCCAGACGCACTCCAGCGTCTTGAGGCCAGTGGTGTTGATGGTGTGATGATTGGGCGTACCGCAATGGCGAACCCGTGGGTCTTCCAGCAAATTGCGCAGCTTCGTAATGGCGAAACGCCTTTTGTGCCTGGCCCAGTTGATAAATACGAATTACTGTTGCGCTATTCGAGCATGTGCCTCGAAGTGATGCCAGAGCGTTTGGCGCTCAATAAATTGAAGCAGTTGATTGGCCATTTCCAGGTGAGTTTGCCAGGTAGCGCGGCTCTACGCGAGGCGGTGCATCGTTCGGCAACAATCGAGGCAGCCCATGAACATCTGGAGCGTTTCTTTGAGACTCACCTGATTAGTGTTTGACAAGAGCCTGACGCTATGCTATAGTAATTGGGCTTGATGCAAGGCATCGCCCACATTTTGGTGGGTGGAAAACCAGATGATGAAGCTGGCGCGCAGGCGTCGGCTTTTGTTTGACGGGGCTGCGCATTGCACCTTACCAATCTACAGTGATGAGATATGTGTAGTGAAACCGACTGTTATGGTCGGGAAAACCATTTTTTGAAGAGTTTGATCCTGGCTCAGGACGAACGCTGGCGGCGTGCCTAATGCATGCAAGTCGCACGGTCGTTTTCGGACGACAGTGGCGCACGGCTGAGGAACACGTGGGAACATGCCCAAGCGTGGGGGATAAC
>JANLSE010000371.1:0-23169 GCA_031362265.1 Roseiflexaceae bacterium | reverse complement strand
TGGTGCGATCGAGATCGGCTACGACGCGCTGGCCAGCCGCCTCGCTGGCGAACGCTTGGTTGTGATCGACGGCTTCTGCGGCGTGCTCTGGGAACGGCTGCGCGCCAATGTCGATGCTGAGCTTATGCGGCTCGGTCTCCGGAGCGCCTGGTATAACGTGGAGGCGGCGTTGCTGCCCACTTCCGAAATCGATGTGCTTGTCACACCCTACCTTGGTGGCGCGGACCCGATCTTCGGCACGCGCTTCGACGGCAGCCTGCGCGACTTCTTCGATGATGGACGATTGCAGGATCTCGTGCCAGACGATCAGGCAGATATCTCGATAATCTACGGCTGCGGTGCCGCACTCGCCGGCTGGGATGGGCCGCTGATCTACGTGGATGTCCCTAAAAACGAGATTCAGTTCCGCGCCCGTGCACGCAGCATCCGAAACCTGGGTGCCATGGCACCGACTGACCCAAAGCCGCACTATAAGCGCAGCTACTTTGTCGATTGGCCAGCACTCAATCGGCACCGGGTCGAGCTACTGCCACGAATCGACATCGTGATCGACGAGCAGCGCGCAGATGAGCCAGCCCTTATGAGCGGTGGCGCACTGCGGGCAGGATTAGGCGCAATGAGCCGCAGCTATCTGCGCCCACGGCCATGGTTCGAGCCAGGGCCGTGGGGTGGCCAGTGGCTAAAGCGCACCATCCCCAACTTACCGCCAGATGTCCCCAACCTGGCCTGGTCGTTTGAGTGCATCTCAGCTGAGAATGGCATTTGTTTCGAGAGCGACGGTAACCTGCTTGAGGTCGCCTTCGACACACTGATGGCCGCGCATAGTCGCCAAGTGTTAGGGGCCTACGCCGCGTATTTTGGCAGCGAGTTCCCCATCCGCTTCGACTTCCTGGATACCGTGGAGGGTGGGAACCTCTCGGTACAGTGTCACCCGCGTCCAGAGTATATTCGTCGCCATTTCGGCGAGACATTCACTCAGGATGAGACTTACTATATCCTGGATTGTGTCCCCGAAGCGTCAGTCTATCTCGGCTTCCGCGAACTGGCCGACCCTGTCGAACTGCGTATCGAACTGGAGCGCAGCTTTCGTGAAGCAACCCCTATGGATATAGAACGATTCATCAATGTTGAGCCAGCCAGGCGGCACGACTTGTTCCTCATTCCGAGTGGCACAATCCACTGCGCTGGGTCGGGCAACCTGATACTCGAGATCAGTGCAACGCCCTATATCTTTACCTTTAAGATGTACGACTGGATGCGACTTGACCTTGATGGGCAGCCGCGGCCGCTGAATATCGAGCGTGCCTTCGACAATCTCTCTTTTGAGCGGCGCGGCGCGCGCGTTCGCGAGGAGCTTATCTCACACCAGCGTGTTGTTGAACAGGGCGCAGGCTGGCAGATCGTCCACGTACCGACCCATCGTGAGCACTTCTACGATATCCGGCGCTTCGAGCTCGAGGGACAGATGAATATTTCGCTCGATGGCTCACCACATATCCTGATGCTTGTCGAGGGCACGACTATCTGGCTAGAGACTGCCGATGGTACAAGGCACTGCTTCAGCTACGCGGAGACCTTTATCGTTCCGGCCGCCGCGGAGTGGTATACGCTGACAAATGAGGGAACGAGCCAGGCGAAGGTCATCTGCGCTTTCTTCAAGCCAGAATGGTTTACCCAGGAGGATCACCAGTGGCTGACACACAGCGACCAGTAGGTGTGATCGCTCTTGATATTGGCGGGACGTTTGTCAAGAGTGGGGTCGTGCGCGACGACGGGAGTCTGCTTGGCAAGGTGGAACAGACGCCAATCGCCAGCGATGGTACCGCCGAGACGATTCTGGCGACCTTTCGCGACATTATTGAGCTCCATGTGGGCCGACTCGCAGGCGCCGCACTGCTCGGGATCGCCGCGGGTGTACCAGGGCCATTTGACTATGCTGCGGGCGTCTCGCTGATGCAGCATAAGTTCGCCGCGATCAATGGACTTGATCTCCAGCAGACGTTGCGGTCGTTTGTGCCGGGTTGGGACGGGCCAGTGCGTTTCCGCAATGACGCCGAGGCCACCGTAATCGGCGAAGCACGCTATGGTGCCGGCCGCCGCTATCGCCGATTAATCGGTCTGACCCTCGGCACTGGGCTTGGTTCGTCGTTCATAGTAGATCGCGCCCCGGTTGTTGTTGGCCTAGATGTTCCGCAACACGGCGAAGTCTGGTGTCTGCCATTTCGAGGGGTGCTCGCAGACGATTGCTTCTCGATCCGCGGGCTGACTGCGCGGCTAAGGCAAGAAGCTGCCGCAAGTCTGACGATCACCGCTGCGGCAGAACACGCGCGCGCAGGCGATACGGTTTTGCATTCTGCTTTCTCCGCATTTGGCGCGGAGCTTGGTGAGTTTATCCGCCCGTACGCCCAGTCATTTGGTGCCGAAGCACTCCTGTTGCTGGGTGGCATCTCCGGCGCAGCCGATCTGTTCGCCAGAGACGTGCAGCGTAGTGCGGGCACACCCGTTGCCCTTGGCGAGCTCGGCCCAAGCGCCGGGCTGATCGGCGCGGCCGCGCTGCTCCTCTAGCATTACTTTGGGCAGTGCACCTGCCCTATCCTGCCTGCTTGAAGGCCGCAAAGCGGCTCAGGCGTGCCGCTATCTCTGCGGAGCAGCTGCCACCAGTGTTGAGCTGCACCTCGAAGACGATGCGCGGGTCACCGCCCGCATCGAGCGCGAGTGTCGGCCAGACCCCGCCGTCCCAGAAGCTCAGACAAGGCGGCACAGGCGGCGTTGCACCAGGTATAGCCCAATTCATAGAGTGTTGGTGATTCGATATGGTAGACGATCCGTGGTTAGCCTTGTACATCCAACGCCAGATCGACCCAATGGGCACGACTGGATGTCAGGCGCAGTGCGTTGGAGTGCTGCGCTTGCTGGCAGGGGCACGATTGGTGGATGGACCGAGCCAGGAGAGAGGGCTAGCGAAGGCGCTGCGGGTAGGGCGAAAGAGCTCTGCTGATCGCGGCATGGCACGGATCGCACTACTCTGATCAGAGCAGTACGATCCGTGCCTTCGAACAGGTGTCGGGCTAGGCCAAGGCGGCAGCCTGAATGCTGGCTAGGTGCTCCTCAGCGTGTGATACCAAGCCATTCTGGACGAGCCCCTCAACCGTGATCGGATGACCGAGGAACTCAGTATTGGTGTCGAGCTGTGCGTCGTTCAGGGTGCGAATCATGGCCGCAGTGGCGGCGCCGTTCTGACGCAACATCTCCAAGGCACCCGTGCGGCCCGCACCGGCGTAGCGGGCGGCCTGCTCGGCATTGGCGCCGTGGATTATCTCCATGGTCAGGGGCGGCAACGGCTGTCCACCCAAGGCCATCTGAATGAAGCCGCTGACGTTGTGGTATACCTCCGCCGTGTGATAGGCGATCTGGCCAGCCGTGCGCGCCTCTCCGGCCGGAGCTACGCCCCAGGCCGTGTCGCTTAGCCCATCCGCCACCGTTAGGATACGTCCAGCCACCTGCTCGAACGCTGTTGCCTGAGTCTCGTTGCGCTGTGTCATCTCACTCCTCGTTTCGCTGATTATGCCAGCGAGATGCCATCGTTTGGCACCTTCACCATATCGACGCACGCGGCGGCCCCGAATCGACAGGTCGGCGCGAGGTTTCGCCCCACGTTGTGCGGATGGTTCATAAGACTCTGCCCTTTGTCGTATTCTGCATTAACGTGATCGCGATCGTTGAAGTGATCCTGGCTGAATCGCAGAAATACAGAACATACGCTAGAATGAGCATTTGGATGTACAACGCAGGAGGGATTGCGCTATCCGCAACACCATGATAAACACACCAATGAGCAATCTTATCGTTCTTGCTGCGCTGCTGATGGCAAGCATCTTGAGTGCCTGTGAGCAGAACAGCCCAACAGCACCAGTAGCAGCGACAGCCAACACATGGATACTCACTTGGAGCGATGAGTTTAATGGCGCTGCCGGTACTGGGGTGAATACAGCCGACTGGATCTATGCTACTGGCCATGGTTATAGCTGTGCCGGCTGCCCTGCCAATTGGGGCACTGGTGAGATCGAAACGATGTCGAGCAGTACCGAGAATGTATTCCAGGATGGTGCTGGGAATCTGGCGATTAAGCCGATTCGCGCGGGCTCAACTGCAGGTTCGCCTTGGACGTCAGGTCGTATTGAAACGCAGCGAACGGACTTTCAGGCAGCTGCGGGCGGCATAGTGGCGTTTGAGAGCCGAATTCAACTTCCAAATGTGACCGGGGCCGCTGCACAAGGCTATTGGGCAGCATTCTGGGTAGTTGGCGCACCATTCCGCAATACCTATACCAACTGGCCAAGTATTGGCGAGATCGACATCCTAGAGAATGTCAATGGCAAGAATAGCTGGTGGGGTACGCTCCATTGCGGTATATCGCAGGGTGGTCCTTGCAACGAGACCATTGGCATTGGCAGTGGTGAAGTTGCTGGTGCATGGTCGCCGACGCTCCAGGCTGGCTACCATGTGTACCGTGCAGAATACGACAAATCCACCTCGCCTGAGGAGATCCGCTGGTATGTGGATGGTATTCAGTACTGGACGGTGAAGGCCACTGCAGTCGACGCGGCGACTTGGGAAAACGCCACCAATCATGGATTCTTCATTATCTTCAATGTTGCGATTGGTGGCGGTTGGCCAGGCAACCCCACCGAACAAACCCGCTCCGGCGCGCCGATGTTGGTCGATTACGTCCGCGTCTACAATCGTAAGGGCGCACCATGAACATGCGCGAAATCTGCGTGTACGTATCGCTCGCTCCTGGGGATGTTACGGCAATGCCCACATCCTCATTTAACCGGTGTAGCGAGCAATCAAGGGAGTATGTCGCCGCATACTCCCAGAGAGGTTTGATGACGGTTTTGCGTCGACACGGGAAGCGCCAGCTCGCCGGGCACTTGCGATGTGCGTCGCCTCGTGTTCTTTTGTGTGGTAGTTGGAAATGGGCCGATCAATCAGCACAGCATGGATGGAACAGTGCCACAATCGCACCAGTTAGAGGATCGAGTGAGTTCAGTTCGCTGCCCTTCTGGCGGTGACAATCTGCACAGGCTACGGCGAGATTATCAGCGGTGGTGGTACCGCCGTACTTTTCGGCTCACGCTCAGTAAGAATAAGCAGGGCACCAATGGCAGATTCTCTTATGCTGCGACTTCTTGCCACGGCACATACCTACGAGGGATGGTCGTTTTCGTGAATGAAATAGTGCACGCGCTCTCGCCAACTATCGGCGGATGGTGCAAGGTGTTGTGATGCACGTTGGCACTGTATGGTGCATCATGTGCGTTTGCAGGCGCGTTGTATGGTAACATTGCTCTCGTTCAGAACATTGACGGCAGTTGCATCGCTGGGGGTAACCCCACAACAAGATCGTCAGGCAGTTGGACGCCAACACTGTCGGCGGCCAGCCGCACCGCACCGACGACTGGCGGCGACTCGAGCCGTTTGATCGTCACCTGTGGCGCAGCCTCGAAAATGACACCATAGACAGTCTGCATGAGCAAGTCACCCTTGCCATAGAAAACACTACCACCCAGAACGACATCGACATCTTGCTCTATCAGATCGAGCCTGCGCAGGATTGCCGTTGCCGCTAATCCCAGCTCGTAACCCTGCTCATAGATAAATTGTTGGGCCAGCATGTCGCCAGCATCAGCCGCTTCGAATACCAGCGGCGCGACGCTCTTGATGTGGGCATCGTTCAGGGTACCATCGCCCAGTTGCTCAGCGAGTGTTTCGAAGTTGGGCGCGCCAAGGTGCTTGAGGATCATGTCGGCCAGGAGCGTCGGCTCACCCCGGCCATCCCAGGTACGGAAAGCCGCACCAATCGCCCGCGTTGCCAGCCGCCGCGCGCCTGGCTGATCGCCGGTGAGTGGCCCCATCGCTGGAAGCCGAAACTCGCGCCCATCCCTGCCAATACCGCCAGCATTGAAGCCCGTTCCGCACACCACCGCGACGCCATAGGGAAAGCGACTGCCAGTGCGCAGTGCGCCGATGACATCGTTCTTCAATATATAGTTGTGGTGCGTCCCCAGGCTCAGCGTGTCCAGTTTGGCGCGTAGCGCGCGAAAATCGTGCGGCAGGTCAGCCCCGGCCATCGCAAAGCACACCGCGTCGGGTGTGCGCCCCTGGAGCGCACCTTCGACCGCCAGTCGCACATTCGGAAAGGCGGCCTCCATCCCAACGCTATGGTAGTTTGAGCCGTTGGCTGTTGCTGCACCGAGAACCTGACCGTCACTCTCCACAAGGAGTGCAGCAGTCTTCGTCCCGCCACCATCGACACCTAAAAATTTCATTGTATTCCTACTTCATTTGAACTGTGGCAGATACGCACGATGTGCAGTTTTGATATCATTCCAGAGCGCAGTCGCCACATCCCATGACGGTACAAGTGGGTGAGTCAGCAGCGCCATTTTGGCGGTTTCCTCGCTGCCGGTGATGGCAGCTTCGATCGTCAGCTCTTCGTAGGCTTTGACTGCCCCCGCCAACGCGCGAATCGCCGGCGGTAGCACACCAGAGACCAGGGGATGCGCGCCGCTCCTGCCGATCACTGCTGGCACCTCGACAACCGCGTCGGGAGGTAGGTCTGGCAGGCTGCTGCCATTGCGCGTGTTGACGATATGGACCTCACGACGATCCTGGGCGATGGCGCGAATGAGCTGTACGGCGACAGTCGAGTAGTATGCGCCGCCGCGCGTCTCAAGCAGCTTCGGCTTCTCACACAGGCGCGGGTCGCGGTAGAGATCGAGGAGCTCTGCCTCGATCCGTTGTAGATACTCGGCGCGGGTCTCCTCGGCCCGCAACTGCTCGTCGAGCACGCGATCGGGGTGGACGAAATAGCGCAAGTAGTAGTTTGGGAGCCATCCCAGCGCCTGAAGATAGGCGCGATCGATCGTGCCGCTGCGCCCACCCCACTCGATCTTCAGTGCATCCTGCGTGACGTCTTGACCATCGACCAGAACCTTTGCCCAGCTGAGATGGTTCAGCCCGACATACTGGAGCTCAACACGCTCAGGCGTGACATTGAGTGCCTGGGCGACCTTGATCTGCATGTTGATCGGCACATTGCACAGGCCGATTACCTGTGTCTCGGTATGGCGCATGATCGCTTCGACGATAAGCCCCGCCGGGTTGGTGAAGTTAATCAGCCATGCGTTCGGAGCATAACGGTTGATATCGCGCGCCACGTCGAGCATCACAGGGATGGTGCGAAGCGCTTTCGCGAACCCGCCCGGCCCGGTCGTCTCCTGGCCGAGGATACGATATGTGAGTGGGATCTGCTCATCACGCGCGCGTGCGGCAAGTCCACCAATCCGCATCTGCGCGATGACAAAGTCTGCGCCTTCAATCGCCTCGCGCCGATCGGTCGTTCGGATCAGCATCACCGGCAGGCTGCCGAGCATGCGTTGCACGAGATCGCCGACAATCTGCAGCCGCTCCTCGGAAATATCCATCAGGCTGATTCGCCCGATGGGCAGCTCACTGAAGTAGCGGATAAAGCCTTCGACCAGCTCAGGCGTGTAGGTACTGCCGCCACCGATCACGGCGATGTTAAGCGGTTGCACGGGATAAAGCCTCTCTCTACCAGCGATGGTATTAGCTCTCGCCGTGTCGCGCCGCCCAGAGCGTGCCGCGTGTGACCAAATCGAGTGTTGTTGGGTCGGACAGGATGTCGACCGAGTGGCCGAGCGAGCAGTAGAAGACGCGCCCCTGCCCATACTGCTTCGTCCAAGCGACCGGCATGGTCACGCCCTTGACATCCATCGTCGCCAGTACCGTGTTTGCCGGATCGACGAGGCAGTAGTACTGCTCCGTGGTGACGGTAATGGTAGATAGTCCGTTGGTGATCGGGCTGGGGGTGGCAGCCATCTCGATATGGTGCGTGGTAATGGCGAAGTCGAAGTGTGTGACCCACTGCCCGCCGAGCATCAGGTGGAACTCAGCCTCATGGCGAAATGAGTCGATAATGCCATGGTTGCCCGAGAGCCCAACGCCGCCACGCACTGCGTCCTGGAGCGCCTCGACATAGCTCGGGTCGATATGGTCGAGCGTCCAGATCGGCAGGATGACATCGTATGCGTGCAGGTTGAGCGTCTTCAGGCTGTCAAAGCTATTGGAGCGAGCGACTTCAACGCCGCGTTGCTCAAGCTGAGTCGCCAGCAACCACGACACGCCCTCGGGGTCATGCTTCTCCCAGCCGCCATACACAATCAGAGCTTTGGTCATGATGCTTTATTCTCCTTCTACATGAGCTACACGAGGTGGTCCCTGGTGAACACGCTCACGCATCCGTTCGGCGGCTTGGTCGGTCATATAGTCACCCCAACCGAGCCCATATCGCCATGGATCGACATGTTCGATCCACCAGGTCAGGCCGAGCGCTGCAAATGGGGCGACGATCTCGGCAGCCTTTGACAGGTCATGACCTGGCGTTCTCCCGTTCTGCACTAGGTCGATGGGGGTTTTGGCGCTACGGTGCTGCGCCACTCGATCGATGATGACGCGCCATTCGTCGACCGAGATGAGTTGCTGCCATTTCTGCGGGAAGAAGCCATCCCATCGCGCGCCGCGTCGGGCTGCGGCGGGGGTGTTGTAGCCGCCGCCGATCCAGATCGGGATGCGCGGGGACTGGAACGGCTTCGGTAGAAATGTCACCTCACGCAGGTTGTAGAACTCGCCTTGAAAGCTGAACGGCTCGCCGGTCCACAGGCCATCGAGAATCGCGAGCCCTTCATCCATTTTGCGGGCGCGCAGCCGATCGTTCTCCTCCTCGCCGAACATACCGAAGTCAAGATCGGCAGGTGCTCCCAGCCCAACACCCATGATCAGGCGCCCTTTTGAGAGGAGATCGAGCGCCACCGTCTCGCGGGCAACCTTCCATGGGCGCCGGCGTGCGAGTGATGTGACCATAGGCCCGATCTTCACCCGCTCCGTTTTGACCGCGACCGCCGCCAGCGCCACCCACGGGTCGGTAAATGGGTGCATCGGCACTTTCGGCTCATACGGGCTGAAGTAGATGAAGTGATCCCAGAGAAAGAAGCCATCCCAGCCTGCCTGCTCGGCTTCGACTGCAAGATCGGACAGGGTGTTCGGGTCACTATAGGGGCCGATTGGAGGGAGCGTCAAGCCATATTTCATGTGATGCTCGCTTCTGAGTGTGCCATGCCTCACCTCTGCTGGCCTCAGGACGACGATGGCGTGCGGGCGGTGGGCCTCGACGCCTAAAACACGATCACATTCCGGACAGCCTCGCCTCGGTCGACGATCGCGATCGCTTCGTTGATCTGATCAAGCGGGTAGGTCGCGGTGATCAGTTCATCGAGCTTTAATCGGCCCTGGGCGTACAGGTCGGCAAGCTGTGGGAACGCGACCTTGAGCCGCGTCGAGCCGAGAAAGCTACCGATGATACGCCCTTCTGTCAGCGCGATCCGATTGGCCGGTATCGGAACGACCGTCCCATCTGGCACGAGGCCAATCAGGACGGCGGTGCCACGCTTGCGGATCATGTCAAAGCCCTGGGTGATCGCCTGGACATTGCCGACCGTCAGAAAGACATAGTCTGCGCCGCGCCCACCGGTTAGATCCTTGACGAAGCGAACGGCATCCTGAGACCGCGGGTTGATTGTGTGGGTCGCGCCAAATACGCGCGCCGTCTCTAGCTTTGTGGCGAGCAGGTCGATCGCGACCACATGCCGCGCACCAGCAATCCGTGCCGCCTGAACCGCGTTGATGCCAACACCACCCAGGCCGATCACGACGACACTGCTGCCGACTTCGACCTGCGCTGTGTTAATGACTGCGCCAACGCCGGTAATAACGCCACAGCCAACTAACGCAGCTACCTCTAGCGACATCGTGTCCGGCACGATCATAGCCTGCGACTCGTCGATAATGGCGTACTCGGCCCAACTGGCGACACGCATCCCCTGCCGGATTGGCCGCCCATGGAGATCATGGACACGCGTTTCCGTGTCGAGGACATGCGCGGTCTCGCACAAGCTGGGGAGCCCGCTCCCACAATAGTAGCAGCGCCCACACGAGCGCCAGATTCCAGCGGCAATCCGGTCGCCTGGCTTGAGATGCGTCACGCCCGGGCCGATCTCCTCGACGTAACCGGCGGCTTCATGACCAAGAATGACCGGCAGTGGCTGCTTTTCGTCGCCCTTGACGACATTGACGTCCGAATGGCAGATGCCACTCGCTGCCATTTTGATCAACACTTCGCCTACCTGCGGATGCCCGATAGTGACCTCTTCGATCACCAGAGGCTGGTTGGTCTCATAGAGAATGGCGGCCTTCATGCGTCTCGACATTAGGGGTGTCCTCTGGCGACATTTCAATCACAGCTGCACAATAGCTTGATTGGTATCAATCAACTTGACCCGATACCTCGCATCATAATCGAGCGATCTGAAATTGTCAAACAGATTCTGACTGATATCAATCAAAGGCGTAACCATTTCTGAGGCTGTGGCGAAGATAAGACCACTTCCAAGCATATTTTGATTGGAAGTGATTGGAAATTGCTTGACACGTCGATCGAACTATGCTACTTTGATCATTGGCGGCAGCAAGGCGTGGGAAGATGCGGTGATGAACAAATATCTACGGCGCGATCGGGTGCTCGACTACATTCGTCAAAACCAACACGTCACCGTGGCGCAGATTTGCGACATTCTCTCTGTGAGTGAGGCGACAGCGCGTCGCATCCTAAACGAGCTGACTGCCGAAACAAAGATCGAGCGTGTGCACGGCGGCGCGATTGCCGTACAGATCGGCCCGCAGGAGCGAGACGTCCGCTCGCATTCGATCGAGCAGAAGCACGATAAGCACCGTATCGGCAAAGCGGCCAGTGAACTGGTGGAGGATGGCAACACGGTCTTCCTCGGCAGCGGAACCACAGTGCTGGAGGTGGCGTATCACCTGCGCGAGCGGCAAAACTTGACCGTGATGACCAATTCGGTACCGATCATCGAGCTGTTGAAGGATAAGCCGGGCATCATGCTTTTTGGTCTGGGCGGCATTCTCTGGCATCGTGAACAGTCGTTCATCGGACATATTACCGAGCAGGCGCTTTCCCAACTGCATGCGGACAAGGTGATTACTGGCATTCGCGCGATCAGCATCGACAAGGGGCTCTCGAATCGCGACCCGATATGCACACCGACCGAACGCTCCATTCTTGCGGTTGGTGAGCAGGTTATCATTGTTGCTGACCACACCAAGTGCAATGTAGTCGATATGGCCTTTGTCGCCCCACTCAGCGCTATTCACACACTGGTGACGGATGTCGAAGCGCCTGCCGATTTCGTCTCCGCGCTCAGGTCACGGGATATTGAGGTCATCCAGGCATAACACTCCCCGATTGATACTGGCTTACGATGGAAGCGCGCTCTGAGGCGCATCGCATCTGGAGGGACTTCATGGAGTTTCGCTTTTTAGGCAAAACCGGGCTACGCGTGAGCGAACTCTGCCTGGGTGCAATGTATTTTGGTAAAGAAATCGCTGAGCAGGAAAGCCACCTGTTTATGGATGTGTACGTTGGGGCGGGTGGCAACTTTATCGACACAGCCGATGTATACGACATGGGCGGTTCTGAAGCAGTGGTAGGACGCTGGCTGAAGACCAGGACGCGCCAGGATATCATCCTCGCGACCAAAGTCCGTTACCCAATGGGCAGTGGCCCGAACGATGCTGGAGTCAGCCGCAAGCACATTATCGACGGAGTCGAAGCGAGCCTGCGCCGCCTGCAAACCGATTATATCGACCTGTATCAGGTTCACTGCTGGGATTCGATCACACCACTCGAAGAAACGCTGAGCACGCTTGACAATCTAGTCAAGAGCGGTAAGGTTCGCTATATCGGTGCGAGCAATCATACCGGTTGGCAGCTCCAGAAGGCGATCGACCTCAGCCGCCATCGAGGTTGGGAGCCATATATCAGCCTACAACCGCAGTACAATTTGCTGACACGCGCCACCGAATATGAGCTAATTCCAGTCTGCATCAACGAAGGGCTAGGTATCATGCCCTGGAGTCCGCTGCGTGGTGGCTGGTTGAGTGGCAAATACCGCCGTGGTATGCAGGCACCTCCCGCCGGGTCGCGCATCGAAGCGGCCACCATCAAAGGGCGTGGCGAGGCCTGGGACAACTACAACAACGAAGAGACCTGGCAGGTCGTCGACGCACTGCTTGCCGTTGCGGAAGAGGCCGACAAGACCCCATCGCAAGTGGCATTAAACTGGCTGCTGCAGCGGCCGGGTGTGACTGCACCCATCCTAGGCCCACGCACCCTGGAACAGCTGAAAGAGAATATCGCAGCCTCCGGCTGGGCGCTGACCGTAGATCAGATGGCGCGGCTGAACCAAGCGAGCGATTACGGGCTACCTTCGCCATATGCCGAGATTTCGCGTGGGCAGCGCCGTCGCTAACGACCGTGTGGGTGACGTGGCCGCTATGTTGTCTTGGCAGAACGCACAAAGCCTTTATTGCGTAAGTTCTGCACCATAAACATAAAACGTGAACCTCTTGCAGTTCACGTTTTATGTTTATGTCTTGTTATTTAACGAATGCCCGCCTGCTGGAAGACTTTATCCATCGCAGCGTTAACGACCTTGAGGCGTTCAGCATCCGAAGGGAGATCCTGCAGCTCTTTTTTGAAGGGCTCTGGCGTAACCGGCCCAGCATAGCCGATGTCGCGCAGCGCGTGGAGGAAACTTACAATATCGAGCACACCCGTTGCGCCGGGTAGATCGCGCACCAGATCCATCTGCTCATCGACATGGATGCCCGCCGGAGCATCGTTAACATGCACATACACCACCTGCTCAGGGCGTAGCGCACGGATCTCCTCCAGCGTACCGTAGGAGGTGTACCAGTGCCAGATATCGAGGAGAACACCAACATTCGAGCCGATCTTTGAGCCCAGGTCAAGCACTTCGCCCATCGTATACAGGAATGGGTAGCGCAGGCTGTCGCGCAGCGTCTTGGGGCTGATAAATTCCAAACCAAGCCAGCAACCGTTGTCGGCCAGAATACGCGCGATCGGTGTGAAGCGCTCAACGTGCATACGATAATTCTCGTCGAATGCATAATCGTTCGAGCCGGGCATTACACCCGACAGGGCGCGGGGACAGCCGATCGCAGCGGCGGCGGCGGCCAGACGCGGCAGTTCGTTCAGGCCGTGCTGCCATTTTGTCTCCGAACGCCAATCGATACCGACGCCCCAACCTGCTGGCGTGAGATTCGCCTCGGCGAACAAACCTTTGACATACTTCGCGCCATGCTGATCGACCAAATCAGCGACCTCACGGGCGTCAAACTCGACCCCTTCAAACCCGCCCTGTTGCGCTGCGGCGATGGCCTCCTGCAGCGTCATTGCCTGCACCCCGATCGCGCCGGGGCTGAGTGCCTTATACATTGTTGTTACCTGTTCTTTTGCGATGACAAAGAGGACACACGAGTATACCATGAAGCAAGATCTGCGTGGAGATGGCCTCGTTGGGTCAGGGCTGTTGCAAAGTCGGGAGATGCTGAACTGTGTCTCACGATCATCGAGCGCTATCAAGTCCGTAGCGCTCCAGCGCTGCGCGTATCTCGCTGAGGAGCTGCTGACGATGTGTGTCGCGGTTCGGAAATTGGTCGTCTCGATCCCAGCGCCACGCTGCCACCATCGCAAGCATGAGGATCCGGCACGCGCGGATCAGTTCTTGATCGACGTCGGGATAGTGCTCACTCACCTCGTCGGGCACATGCGCGATGTCGAACTCGACAGGCCCGCGGCAACACGTCTCGAAGTCTGCGAAGAGCAGCCCCTTCTTCGTCCTGAGCACGTTGCCTGGGTGCGGCTCGCCATGCAGCATCTGCGCTGCGGCACCCCGGTCTGCGATCGCCCGCCTCAGATTTCGCAATGTGTTGTTGAGAAGTTCGCGGTCTGCGTCAGGGAGATCGGGAGTGTGGCCACGGTTCTCAACCAGCCATTGAGCTTCCGCGACTCGATCGGTGAAGTGCGGCGTCGTGATATCGATCTGCCGCATGCCAGCATGCAGCCGCTGGAGTGCATGTGCGTACTCGGCTGGCGCAACCTCTAACAGCAGCACAGGTTCGTAGTAAGTCCATAATGTAACCACGAAGCCGTCACGCACATAGACGCGCGGTTTCACTCGAGGCTCAAGCGTAGCCACTGGGCTCTCGGTTTCCGCGAGTCGTTGAGCCAGCTCGACTTCGAACGCTGCGCCCGGCTGATGCACGACGTTTGCGACTCGAGCAACGACGTTACAAGGCAGCAGGCGCAAAACGAGCCGGTTCGAGTTTTGAAGCACAATCGCGTCATCGACCGTCAGGTCAAGCGCTGAAGCGCTCGACATAGCCGCGGCCATCGCACGCGGAACTTCAGGTGCCTGCATAGTCGCCTACCCTCGTCGTGTTGATGATAGCCTCCTTCAATTCGTGAGTGATGGATCGGATGCGCACCCCCAACACGGCAAGATTATAATCAGTCAGGCCAACTTGGTCAACAGTCGATCACAGGAATAGGCCATTGCAGCGGTTCTGGCAGCATCACAATAGACAGCCAGGTGTGCAATATCTTCCCTGTACCTGCTCGTATTCTCTCATGCAACAAATAGCAGATGCAACTGGTCGCATGATCTCGTAGTATCAGAAGACAAAATGGTATCGTAGCAGCAGCGCAAGGAGCGTCCGACCATATGATCCGTCCATTGGAGGTTGACTTTTCAGAGAATGAGGTTGTGGCACCATGGCCCTTGACATGCACCATGAGATCAACCAGTTCGCTATCGGCACCGGCCTACCACTGAACGTCCGGATCGGTATCCATACCGGCCCGGTGATCGCCGGGGTGATCGGCAGCAAAAAATTTAGCTACGATCTGTGGGGCGATACGGTCAATACTGCCAGCCGGATGGAATCGCATGGCCAGGCTGGCAAAATCCAGGTGAGCCAGGAGACCTACCACTGCTTAGGCGACGCCTATCTATTCGAGGAGCGCGGCAAGGTTCAAATTAAAGGCAAAGGCGAGCTAATTACCTATTTTTTGATTGGACGCAAGCAAACCCCGGAATAGTGGAATTAAATCCACATTGACAGCAGCATTCAGCACCATCTGGTGCGGCTCCGCCGAATCGCACCAGATAAGAGTTCTCTACCGGTGTTCTAGCCGGCCTGGTCAGGCGCTGGATCGACATTGAGTTATCTGAGGGTATCCTGAGCGGGGAGTTTTACCCCCCTCACCAGCAGGTAGCCGAGCGTCCAGATCTCCGCAATCGTGGGCGGGATGGCCAAGAAACCGTGGATTTGCGCGCCTACATCAGGAACCAAGAACGCCGCGAGCATGTCCACCAGGTAGGAGACACCCCCCACGATGAGCACGACCCCCAGCGCTTTCGGGAACATTCCTGACCTGTAGGCGAGATACCCCAGTGGCACCAACCACAGGCCGAAGAAGATTTGAGCAATGAGGAAGCCATAATGATGCATGTCGAGCAAGAGCAGCACGAGCGCATTTGAGCCCGCAGCGCCGAATGCAGCCACGTAGGATCCATTAGTTGCAACTAGCAAGGCGGCAAACTGGAAAACCTCATTGAGGCACATGATCGTAGTCGCGATAGCGACAAGGATCAGCATTGCGCGGGCCACGTTCTTGTTCACATCCTTTAGCAGCACATAGAGAACCATTGCGAGGAAGACAAAGACGGTCGCCTGCAGCAGATCGGCGATGACGCCAATACGGATAAGTCCGGCATTCGCTACGACGTTCCCAGCCGTGGCGGCCGCATCGCCTGGTACATACATCTTGGCGGTGACATATGCGATGGCGAAGCCGCCAACGATGCCAACGATGAGATAGAGAAATCCAGCGATTCGCGCGAGGCGTTTTGGTGAAGACATGATTGCTCCTTTTACTGTTTGACAGCTGATGTATCGGCTATGATTCTCTCAATATCCGCATTCAAATAAGAAACGCGACATCATATGGTGGCTGAATCCTTCAGGTACGGCTCTCCCAATACCGTCTTCACCGGTAGGCGAAAAGTCAAGATGGTTCGGGCAAACGCCCAACTTAAGCCGACGACTGTGATCAGAACGATACTGAGAAACACGTCGGGGGCAAAGAGCCTGATCGTTTCCATTGGCGTGTGAAACAGTCGCGGTACGATGAGCCAGGCCAGGGTTGCCAAACAGAGATCGCCTGCTAACAGCAAGACATAGTACCAGAAACGCCGCATTCTGCGGAGGGGCAGTTCGTTACGGCGCTGCCAGCGTCTGATCACGACATACGAACCAACAATCCACAGAACTAGGATGAGCAGTGGGGCCAGCGGTGTCGCCGGCATGATCAGGTCAAGCGGTGGATCGACGCTCCCCGACAGGCTGTGACCGAGGAGGATTGCGGTCACGCCTTCAATTGGAATATCGATCGCCGCTTCGTTATTCAATCCACTGGCGTTGATCAATATTACGATTCCGATCTGCTGGTCAGGAAGCAGCAGCATATTCGAGTGAAAATTGCTGACAACGCCATTGTGCTCGAATCTGGTCAACCCAGGTTGACGGTGGATGACCCATCCCATGCCATATGAGCTCGAAGAGCCTATCTGTGCGCCAGCGCTGTGCAGCGTCGCAATTCCCTGTGCAGATAAGACGTGGTTTTTGCCGTAGGTGCCACCGTTCAACTGGGCAATCAAATAGTGCGACATGTCCTCGGCGGAGGAAATCAGAAAACCAGCGGGGGTCATTCGCCGCGGATAGGGGGCATCGAACGCAACCGGCCAGAATAACCAGTAGCGATAGCCGGAGGCGAGGTCTTTGGCTGCTGAACCCGAGATGCTGGCCGTACTGTGGCTCATGTGGAGTGGAGCAAAGATCTCAGACTGGATATAGTTCTCGTATGAACTGGCGGATACCGCCTGGATGATCAAGCCCAGAATAGTGTAGTTTTCGTTGGCGTATTCGTATGTCTGGCCTGCCGGGTGGTTGAGACGCACGCCAGCCAGTTGGCGGATGCCATTCTCCAGCGCCGTGTCACTCTGATCGTTTTCCGATAGTCCCTCACGGCCTGCATAGGCTGGCAGCCCGCTATTCTGGTTGAGCAGATTGCACACCGTGATTCTGGCCGATGCCGCTTCGTCGGCGGTGCGGAACCAGGGCAAGTATGTCGTGACAGGAGCATCCAGGTTAATCTTGCCAGATTCAACCAATTGCATCACTGCCAGGGCGGTGAAGGATTTCGAGGTTGAGCCAAGAATAAAGGGAGTCTGGGGAGTCACAACCCGCCCATCTGGCCCGGCGATACCGTAGCCCTTGAGGTAGACAACCTGATCACCGCGTACCACGCCCAAGGCCAGGCCGGGAATATGAGCGGCGCGCATCCTCGATTGAATGTAGGCGTCAATTTTTTCTTGTTCAGCCGTTTCAAGTGGAACGCGCTGGGCAGAGGCGGAAAGAGCAGGAACAGTAGTGCAGAGCAGGCTGATCAGGATCAGCGTAGTTGCAAGAACGAAAACGAGTTTAGGATGGAACATGGTTACCTCACGTATCATAGTACAATCAGAGCGCTCTTTACGGTTGGCGAAGCCGCACGATCATCTTCACGATCGCTGCGACGGCAACCTCTGGCTGGTCAAGTTGGATGTTGTGGCCGCTCTTGTTGGCAAACACTTGCTGGCTATCGGATGACAAGTGGAGCAGTTCCGTCTGCATCGCCTGCCAATCCTGATCCGGATCTAATCCACGCGATAGCACGATTAATGGTACAGCGCCAAAGGTCTTTACGGCGCCCGCCTGAATGAAACTTTCCGGCATACCCATGCCTTCATCCAGGTACGTTTGTATGTAACGCGGGGTCACGGAGAATGCAGTATAGGCGTGTTGTACCTCCGCCGACAACCCTGACGTGAGGCCGAGCGGCCCAGCAAACAACCGCAACAATCCGATCCGCGCAGGGAGCGTGAAGATCGAAAAACCAATGGAATGTGTGGCCACAGCTGGTGGTGTGCCTGTGGCAGATGGCTTGGCTTGGCGCGGGTTCATCGATTCGATCAGCACTACCCCAGTGACGTCCGCCGCATATGTATGCACAAACACCTGCACCGGTAAACCGCCCATCGAGTGTCCGACCAGCACATACGGACCGGGAATACCGGCGCGCTGCAGCAAGGTGTGCAGTTCTTGCGCGAATTGCTGGGCAGTGCGGGGCAGCGGGCCAGCCTCACTCCACCCCAGACCGGCGCGATCATAGGTGCAGTCCCGCGTGGTCTTGGCGACTTCCGGCTGCACCCAACTGCTCCAAGTCGCCGACCAATCGCCCAATCCAGCATCGATTACCACCGTGGGGCTGCCAGTGCCCACGCAGTTGATGTGCAAACGATAGCCGCCCACGTCGACCATCTGACCGGGCGCGGGATATACCCGCGTGTCTGCGGATTCTGCCGCCGATTCGTAGATTACCCCAACCAGTCCGAGGACGACAATAAGTCCTAACAGCGCGGCCAGTGTGCGGCCGATCACGCGTAGTACTCGCCGGCCAATGCGCCAGGCAGGGGATAATCCGTTCATTGTGGTGGGAATAAGTGTCATGATAATTTCCTTCCATGTATTGCTGTTAGATAACTCATGGTCGATGCGGTGCTTGGGTACACGGCTTAGCCAGTAACATATCATCACCGCGCAATTGGATTAGCGGATTCGTACATCCTCGATCACCTGTCGCACCGCGTCGATCACCAGCGTCGGCTGTTCCCAGTGGAGATAGTGCACGCTCCCTGCGGGGACGATCAATTGCCCATTCGTGCTGAGTGCGGCCTGTCGGCGCTGCGCTTCAGCCCAATACAGGGTCGCTGTCATGTTCTGCTCAGACGCCAGGACGATCAGCGGTCGGTCGCCCAGCGAGGGCGCCGCCTGGAGTTGGGCATCGTCGGCCGACCGCGCCAGCCCTTCGGCGGTGGTGGCGTCAACACCCCGCTGCGAGGTGGTCAACAACATACCCTCCGTTCGCGTCTCGCGTGACATCGCCGGCCCTCCCCACAGGCTCGCGCCAAACAGGCGGATGAGCCCCAAGCTGCGGGCCACCCGATATTGGCTTGCCTGCGCCGCGAGTGCCTGCTGGAAGGCCTGTACCTCAGCTGGCGAGGTATTGGTATCGACATACTCACTCCGCGTGTCGATCAGCACCATCCCGGCGACCTGGTCGGGGTGCTGCAGCGCAAACAGTCGCACGTTCTTACCAGCGAGCGAGTGCCCCACCAGTACATAGGGTTCCGTAATACCGGCATTCATCAATAACGTGTGCAACTCGTCCGCAATCTGGCGCGGGGTGCGTGGATGCGGACTTGGGTCACTCCAACCCATGCCAGCGCGGTCGTAGGCACAGACACGGGTGATGCTGCCAAGTTCGGACTGGACGAGACTCCAATCGAGCGACGAGCCGCCAAGCCCAGCATCAAGCACGACCGTCGGGCTACCCGCGCCGACACACTGGATGTGCAGCCGGTAGCCGCCGACGTCGACCAACTGGCCAGGCACCGGATAGCGGCGCGCATCCCCAGTTGCGGCGATCGCCTCATAGCTGGCCCCGGCCAACGCGAGCACGGCGATAAGTCCAACCAGTGCGGCCAATCCCCAGCCGATCCAACGTAGCACTCGCCTTCCCAGGCGCCAAGTGCGAGATGATCGGTTCAGAGTGTTCGTGATAGTCGCCATTGTGATTTCCTCCAATATCTCAAAGTCACATGCTTTACTGTCGATGATGAGTCTGCGTACTCTGGCGCTTGCCGAGCTGTCACACCGCGAGTGTTTTGGCCGGTTTGAGTTCGATCGCGCAGGTACAGCGTTGTATGGTGGGTCGAAGCGGAGGCCAGCAGGGATCTGCGTCGATGGCTATACTGTGGGTCTGGGTCGTGCCACCACAGCGCCAACAGGGCGCCAGCACACTCTCAATCAGTGGAATGCCGAGCAGGGTCGCGCCTGCTTGTGCGCGTTCAAACGATTCAAAGGGTGCTAATCCGACTCCGCCATCGCTGCGAAAGGAGAGCTGGCCGATGGGCAGCAGACCAGCTTTGGTCATGCCTGCGCCCGATGGGCTGTTTTCTGGTGCATGAATAATCCAGACGCGTTCGACTGTCGGCGATTGCCACATGATGCTTTGCAAGAGCCGTGGGTAGATGCCATAGCCTTGCCATTCTGCGAGCGTAGCAAAGTCCCATAAATAGCGCTCTGTCTCCGGCAACGCAAAATGCAAGCCGAGTTCGCCGATTGAAGCTGCCTGTGTCGCCATCCAGCCATAGCCGACCGGTGTCTGCTCGACATAGGCGAGATACGGCTGGTGACCGGTGTGCATACGCTGATGAACCTCGTCCGGAGCGAGCCGCGTGATCTGGGCAACCAGGTGAGCATCACGCGAGGCTTCAACGCGAAAGCCTGGGAATAGGGGCAAGCTTGGCACGGAATCGCCGCGCCACCATGTTGCGAGCGCCATAACGCCTCCTTTGATCAAGTATCGAATGTAGTTCAGCCCAACGAGTGATTACGCGAGCGGCTCGTCCGCTCGATCTGACGGGGCGGAGCGCCCGATGGCGACCAGCGTCAGTCCCAGATCACGTGCCTTGTCGATCAGGCCATAGAGCGCGCTCTGATCGCGAACCGCTCCCGACAGCGTGCTTGTGCCGTCAGGGTCATGTGTGATCGTCAGTCCATCGAACCAGGTCGACCAACTATCATCGAGATGCTCTTTGACTGTGATGTAATAGTGTTGTGACATGGTCATTTCCACTTCGCTCAGGTGCAGTGCCACACATTTGCTATCACCAATGGGCACAGCATAGCCGACGTGTGGGTGGAGCCACACGCAACTAAAGGTGGGTTGGTGGGTGGGTTCTTCGCTACAGGTGGGGGAAAGCCAGGGCTAGAGCAGCTGCAGGTCGCGCGCTAGGGCGATCGCCTGGGTGCGGCTGGTAACCTGTAGCTTGCTGAAGATGCTATTGGTATGGGTCTTGACCGTGCTAATGGCGATCACCAGCGTTCGCCCGACTTCGGCGTTGGATTTGCCGTCCGCGATCAGGCGCAGCACATCCAGCTCACGTGCGCTCAGTGGCTCGACCAGTGATGAGGAGACCCGGAGACCGGGAGACAAGGAGGCTGGGGAAATCAATACCCCACCTGTCCCCTCTCCTTGTCCCCTTGTCTCCTTGTCTTGTGCGTGGAAGACGGTCAGGAGCATTTCGACGTAATCTGGCATAATCCCGCGCGCGATGGAAGCATGGAGCATCGCCGCCATTGCTGGGCCTTCATCGACAAAGCGGCGGATGGAACCCTCCGGCGCGGCAAGTGTGAGCGCGCGCGCAAGGGTCGCCAACGCATCACTGCGCGCCTCCTGCGACCACTGCGCCAGCGCGCGCACGATCAGGATATCTACCACACTACCCATACGGGCCTTGGCTTCAGCATCCGCAAGCAACCGATCGAGCAACTCCATTGCCTGCGCTAGCCAAGCGCCGGCCTGGGCGATCCAGACCCGCGCGAGAGTCAGGTATTCCGCTTCACGTGAGAATGGGAGAGGATTCATGACATCAGGTGCCCGCTGGGTGTCACTCGCGTTTGCCCAGGCGGCGGCGGCGGCGAGGTTGCCTTGTGCTAACGCGAGCTGCGCCTGGGCCGCAGCCCCGCGCGCCACTAGATAGGCGACAAAGCCGCGCTGGCGGGCTAGATCGAGGTAGGTTTCCAGTGTCCGCTGTGCGGTGGCATGCTGCCCGCGTGCGTGTTGCAGGCGCGCCAGGGCCAGATAGCCGCGCGCTACATCCTCGGCGTCTACCACTAGCTGATCGACCATCTGCGCAACGGCTTGCACCAGGTGCTGCTCAGCCGCGTCGAAATCATTCCACTCGCGCAACAGATCGCCCATACCGGCATAATAGGCTGGACCTTCGAGCAGATGATCTCCCTTTCTCAGCAGTGGCTGGTCAGTGCCAGTTGCGATCTGGGTCATCTCGCGATAGGTGGCCGCCGCCGCGTGGAGCCGACCCTGCAACACCTGCAGCCGGGCCAGGTTAGTAATTGCAGCCAGCGTCCCCAATAGGTTGTCGGCGGTTTGGAATGGCGCAATCACTGCGATGGCGCGTCGTTCCGCGGCGCCCCGCACATCACCGCTCACTCGGAAGGCGCGCGCCACATGCAGTGTGGCAATCGTTCGAGCAATCGTCTCGCTCTCCGGCAGCAGGCGTAATACCTGCTGTGCAAAGGTGACACAGCCGTTGATATCACCAGTATACCGGGCCATATTTGCACGGATCGCGGCCGCGCGGCCCTGGATGAGCCGAACCTGGTCAGCCGGTGTATCAGGCTGGATCCAACGCTCAGCATCCTGGATGCGCGCCTCGGCAGCTTCCAGCTGATTCGTGAACAGCAGCGCAAGGGCGTGGACGGTGCAGAGGAGCGGCCGGGCGCGAACAAGCGCATCCGGGAGTCCATTCAACCAGCGCAGCGCAGTGTGAACCTGCCCGCCGACAATGATGCGCAGGCCGTGCCGCTCGACCAGATCAGCCACCCGCGCATCATCCACCGCCGTCAGCGCGTGCTGCACTGCTTCGGGAATCAGTCCCTGTCGCTCATACCACACACTGGCGCGGCGGTGCAGGCTAGCTACCGTTGCAGCCGACACACTGCTCGTAAGTCGGTGTCGTAGCACATCGGCAAACAGGTGATGGTAGCGATACCAGCGGCGATCATCGTCCAGCGACACGACAAACAGGTTGTCCCGCTCAAGCTGATCCAGAATAAGCTGGCTGTAAGCCGAGAGACTTGAGACTTGAGGATTGAGGCTTCCATCAACAAGCCCCACATCGCTAACCAATAGCTCCAGGACCACGTCGCAAAGCGAGCTACACATCCGGTCGAGGATGGCAGTATGCAGTAAGAAGCTCTGGATGTGGGCTGGCTGAGACGCGAACACCTCGGCGGCCAGGTAATCCACAATATAACGGTTGCTACCACTAAAACTGCGAATGAAGCCGCTGCGATCCTGGTGGTCGCGCATCGCCAGCGCGACAAGCTGCAGCCCGGCGACCCAGCCCTCAGTACGCACCTCCAACGCGGCGAGGTCGGCAGCATTGAGCGACAGCC
>JANLSE010000362.1:0-5913 GCA_031362265.1 Roseiflexaceae bacterium | reverse complement strand
GATCACTAATCCAGCAGGTGTGGTGACCGCAAGGCCAACGGTATCGGGGATCGAATGTGCGACATGAAATGGTTCGACCTTAAATGAGCCGACATTGAAGGCTTCACGCGCGGCAATGCGGATGAGAGTCGTTTTGTCGAGCAATCGATGCTCTTTGAGCTTGCCTGTTAGCACGCCAAGAGTGAGTGGTGTGCCATAAACGGGCGGAAACTCGAGTTCTGGGAGGAGATAGGGGGTGGCTCCAATATGATCCTCGTGCCCGTGCGTCAGGACGATCCCTTTGATCTTCTCCTTCTGATCGCGCAGGTAGGTGATGTCGGGTAACACAAGATCGACGCCAAGCATTTCGGCTTCGGGGAACATGACGCCACAATC
The DNA here is from genome assembly GCA_031362265.1 of Roseiflexaceae bacterium. Taxonomy (GTDB): domain Bacteria; phylum Chloroflexota; class Chloroflexia; order Chloroflexales; family Roseiflexaceae; genus JANLSE01. The sequence continues at coordinate 5,538 of JANLSE010000362.1, read as the reverse complement.
GAGTAGCAGGATCTCATCGCCGCACTCAAGTGCCCACATGTTGCGCCCTACCTCACCAGCTCCGCCAAGTGGAATCGCGCGTATTCTATTCTTTGCCATACAACCTTATGAAGCCGGATGCCATCAAGTAATGGCGGGCCCGTACTTCGCTCCTTTCTGCAAGCGGGGTGTTCCCCGCACGAATAATGTATTTCGCTGGCCGACACTCTTGGCGGCCATGCTTACGTTGGTAATGCGCCACTTTCGCTAGATGTGGCATTTGCCGATGGTTCTGAAAACCCGGCATGTTCGCGAATAGTATTGAGTAATTCATCACGATCAGCAAGGCCAGCATAAAGTGGCAGCTTGATGCGCCCATATGCTTGGCCATGGAGAAAACGTAGGATTGGGTTGCGTATCGCAACTGTGTAATCAGTGTCGAGGAGCAGTTCGTCCATCGGCTCATCGGCGTCGTCGTCGATCGGGCGGATGGCACGCATGCCACTCCAGGGGTAGGTGAGATCAATGCCAAGTGAGGTGAAGCGTAGCCCATCATCGTTCGGGGTGAACTCACAGGCCCATTCTTCGAGCAGATTCCAAACCACCAGCGGTGTTGCGATGATCAGGACGATCATCAGCAGTGCTGGAATAATCTGGCCGATTGTCAATGCATCGAGTGGAGCTGCTGCCAGCGTGCTGCGCAGTGTCCAGATTGCGAATGCCCAAATAAGTAATGCGCCGATCAGCAGAACGAGGGTTGTGCGCCGCCCTGCTGGTGAGAGCCGATAGGTTTTCATATCTATTCCAAGATCAAAACAGCGTCAGTTGCTGTATTTCGGGTTCATCTGGCGGTGGCGGTGGTGGCACAGCAGCGATCCGCTTGCGCTCAGCTTCCGCCAAAATCTCCGGCAGCCGCCGGAAATCGGCCTCGATCAGCGGGCGATTCTGCGGTTGATGCAGGGCGGCCGCTGGATGTAACATTGGGACAATCAGGCGGCTACCCGCCCAACGTGGCTGCCCGTGAATGCGCGTAATGCGCTCACCAGGAAACCAGCGCGCCATTGAGAATCGCCCAAGTGTGACAATCACTGGTGGGTTAATTGCAGCGATCTGGCGTTCGAGAAACAAGGCACAGGCTGCAATTTCATCCGGCTCCGGGTCGCGGTTGTTTGGTGGGCGATGCTTGACAACATTTGCAATAAACACATCGCGCCGTTTAAGCCCAGCGAGGCCAAGTAATTCTTCAAGAAACTGCCCAGCAGCTCCAACGAATGGGCGGCCCTGTCGATCTTCATTGAACCCTGGCGCTTCACCAATAAAAACAATCTTAGCATCGGGTGGCCCTTCGCCGGGGACACCATTGATTGTTCCCTGATGCAACTTGCAGAGGGTACAGGCTCGAACTTCGGCAGCAATCTGTGTTAGTGCTTCCGCAGCGCCCACGCCAGCCCCTTTCCAGGATCATCTATCACTTGTTATTATACCACCTTTTTTGTGCTACCGTCGGCTCTTTGTTCTGATTCTGTTAACCCGGCAGCACGTTGCGCTACTGTTTCTTCAGGGTTTGCACTGACTGTCTCGGCATCCTCGGCCCATCCAAGGTGTGGCGAATGCAGCATTGAGGGTGGTGCAGTGATCGGCGCTGGAGCTTCTGGTGGTGGCGTTTCGCTAGCCGGTTGTGGTGTTACCTTGAGTTCTTTACGTACCAAGAAGGCTTGAATCACAAACAACAAGATAGCGCCAATCAGGATGATTCCTAGTTGAATAAGCGCTTGAGCAGGCGATATCAAACGCGCGATCAGAACAATGCCACCGATCGCGATACCAATAACCACACTTTCAATCAGCTGTGTACGCATGCTCAGGTGCGCTCCCACCAAACGACTGCTGCTTGTTCGGGTAGGCCTTGTGGTGCAAGATGCCCATTTGGTAGTTGCTCGAATTGCTCGCGAATAAGAACACGAAGGCGTGCATCACGAGTTGGATCCGGTGGAATACGTAAACGCCAACGCAGATCGCTAAGCGCACTTTCTTCATCATCAAATTGAATCCGCGCATCGATTGGAACGAGTGTCAGTTGGGCAGCGATACCAATTTGGTAGAGTGCGTTAAGGCATTCGAGTGCGCCTGGCAATGCTAAGCGATCTTCACCATGGATCGCATGCCAAAACGGTGAAGCAAACGATGTCGGGTGGCGAAATGCCAGGAGCAGGTAACATCCACGCCGCGCAATGATGTTCATTCGCTCCAAAAATGGGCCTATTTCACTAACGCCATAGAGAACGTGTGCGGCAATTGCAATATCGCACTCAGGAACATCGGCTTCTGGCCAGCCAGACGCCACCACACGGCCATGTGGCCCACAACGCGGCTCCAAGTATTGGCGCATGGCCGCCGATGGTTCGACAGCAATCAGTTCGCGCACATGGGTTGCCAGAGTGGGTTCATAGCGGCCAGTGCCTGCACCAATATCAATCAAGGTATCGCTCGGGCGGAGGCGCGGCAAGAGGAAGCGCATAAAGCCATCGGGTTGCGGAGCTTGTACGGCAGCCTGGGCAAATCGGGTGGCCTGACCTTGCCAGTGATCGGGTGCGACAGCAAACCCTGGATCGGTGCCAGCTTCGCCCTGGGCACGCTCAGCGTCGTACATGGTGCGCCATGTTGCGAGCCAATTGTGGCCACCGGCCTTGTATGAATGCTGTGGCATGGGCGCTGACTCCTTCAGGGCAGCCGTGCATCTGTTAGGCGCACCATGTATCCTACCAGGAAATCAGGGCTGGCGCAATCTCAATTTTATGCGTAGCATTACATAACAGTGTTTCATGAGCAAACAGTACGCCATTATTCGTTCTGCGATACCCTACGCGTGGTAGAATAAGGTGAGGAGTTATGCAGATATGTCGGTTTTACCACCAATAGATGAGAAGGCTGCCTATGTTGAGCGCATGTTTGCGCGTATTGCTGGGCGCTACGATACGATTAATGCAGCGATGACATTTGGCCTCGATCGCGGCTGGCGTCGCTATGCGGTTGCCCAGCTTGCACCACCGGCTGGTGGCCGGGCGTTGGATGTTGGCACAGGAACGGGCGATTTTTTGCCGATCCTGGCGGCGTGCGGTGTAACCGCAGTTGGCGCAGATTTCACACTGCCAATGATGCAGGCTGGACTGCCAAAGATTGCGCATGTTGCGCATACCGCCTTTGTGGCCGGTGATGCCTTGCATCTACCGTTTCCTGACGCAACCTTTGATGCGATTACGACTGGCTTCACCATGCGTAATGTTGTGGATATCGGCCAGGCGTTTGCCGAGATGTGGCGAGTAGCGCGGCCTGGCGGTGCGGTTGCATGCCTGGAAGTTGCACGGCCACATAACCCACTTGTGCGGCTTGGGCATCGGATCTACTTTGAGCAGGTTGTGCCGCGTCTGGCCCAAATGCTAGGTGGCGATGGGCGCGCCTATAGTTATTTGCCACAATCGGCGCGAGCGTTTCCACCACCCGATCAACTGGCTACAATTATGCGTACGGCTGGTTGGCAACATGTGCGTTATCGGCTTCTCGGGCTTGGTGCAGCGGCAGTACATGTTGGCTACAAAGCAAGCGGAGGACACCCATGAGCCAGACAGATCCAGAGCAGCAACCCGCGCGGCGCGAAACGCTGATTGATCGGCGGCTGCGCGCATCGCGTGGCGAACAGGTCGAAGAACAATATGCCGATGATGACGATGATGATGATGACGGAAACTATAACCGCCCGCGTGGTGTTGCGATCCCAATGCCAGTTGGCGGGGGCTGTGCACAATTCCTGCTGTATAGCCTGCTGGGCATTATCACGATTGTCCTACTAACCGCACTACTTGGGCGAACAGGATTGGATAACCTGACCCGTAGTATCACCCAGAGTGTGCCGGATCGGGTACGTGAAGTGATCCTGACGCCAACCCCAACGGTACGTGATCGTGGTGGAACGATCACCCAGATCCAAGCATTAAACCGGCTCGAATCGATGCGCTATTCGGTTGAGCGTGTGGTTGAGGCTGGTACCCAACGTGGCGATTTCCTAGATGTCGTGTTGGGTGAACGATTGCTCTTGATCGCAAGTGGTGATGTGGTCGCTGGAGTAGACCTGAGTCGCCTGCGCTCAAGCGATATAACTATTTCTGATGATGGCACAAGTATTACAATCAAATTACCACCCTCGGAGATTTTTAGCGCGACACTCAATAACCAGCGCACGCGTGTCTATGATCGGGATACCAAGATCGGTACTGCAATCACTGGTGGGGCAGATCCAACCCTGGAAACGCAAGCACGCCAGGCAGCTGAAAGCGAAATCCTCAAAGCCGCCTGCGAAGGTGATGTGATGAAGCGTTCTGCCGATGAAGCCAAGCGCTCGATGGAGCAATTTCTCAGCCTGCTTGATTTTCAGACAGTGACTGTGATTGTGGAGGCCGGCCAGTGTATTGCGCCTGCCGCAAAAACGCCATGAGGAGCGCAGAGCGCAAGAGCATTGAAGCATTGAAGCATTGGAGCGCAGAACGATGGAGCAGTGGAAAGATGCTGTGTGGTTCCGCAGTTCCGCAGTTCTGCGGTTCTAGTTCTGGTTCTTGGTTCTTTTGTTCTCTTGTTCTCTTGTTCTCTTGTTCTCTTGTTCTTTCACTTAGATAAAAGAAGACACTATGATACACATTTCTTACGATCCAGCTGCTAAAAGCCTCTACTGGTACGCAACCGAAATTGATGCGGGGAGTACCGATGCGGAGGGCGAGTGTGATGGGACATTACTGCTCGACTCTGAAGGCGAGATTATTGGCCTAGAGTTGGAGCTGGATGAGTCGATCACACGTAAAGATTTAGCATTGGCATTAAAGCATCCATTGGTACATTACGATGCTACGAGCTGTGTGCTGACGCTGAAATTATTCGATGAAGAGCCAGCAAACTTGCAACCACTGCACGATGCTGCCATCCTGGATTTTGATGGTAAAGGGCGGCTGCAGGGTTGTGAGGTGATCGCCGCCGAGAGCTTTGGCATTGGGTCGCGCCTTGGGCGTGCCACGCCATTTGTGCTCGATCTTGAGGAAGCTGAGGAAGCTGAGGAAGCTGATAAGCTTGACGAGCTTGACGAACTTAATGAGCTCGATGAGCTAGAGGATGTAGCCGATCTTGCGGATGCGGAGGCTGTCGATCAGGATCCAAGTGTTGCGAACGCTACCGATTCACGAAGAGCTGGGCCAAGTGGGTATGATCCAGTGGTCGCGGATACGCCGCCTGGTTTTCGTTCGGGATTTGTCGCGCTAGTTGGGCCACCCAATGTGGGCAAATCGACCCTGTTGAACGCGTTGCTTGGCCAGAAGGTTGCGATTGTCTCGCCACGCCCACAAACGACACGTACCGCGATTCGGGGCATTCTGAACCGCCCTGACGCGCAGGTGATTTTTGTTGATACACCTGGGATTCATCAGCCACGCACACGGCTTGGCAATTATATGGTTGAACAGGCGCGCCGTGCGATCCCGGATTCAGATGTGGTCTGTATGGTGGTGGACATCACTCGGC
>JANLSE010000348.1:0-5329 GCA_031362265.1 Roseiflexaceae bacterium | reverse complement strand
TTGCGTTCTTGCGTTCTTGCGTTCTTGCGTTCCTGCGTTCCTGCGATCTATTGCCGCCTCACTTACCCCAACGTATACGGCCACTATACCCTTCGACCAGGATGCGGGGTTGGCCGCCATCAAATGGTTGCCAAATCAATTGTGGGCGTGGATCGGCAACACTGAATATTGCACCACTTCCATTGGCAGCCCACAGAACTATGCTACCAGGATCAGGGGCGTTTTCGAGCGATACAACAATCGTGCGGTGTGTTGGATCTTCTTTGAAGCGCTCGATAACGGCTTTGGATGATGCTTCAGCGCCACGATAGTTGATCAGCGCGGTTGTTTGATTGGAGCCATTGAATGCACCCAACACCCAGATTTCTGCGCCGTCAGGGCCTTCGCGCAGCAACAAATCCTGCACATTGCCTGTGGCTATATCGATCTGGAAGAGTGGTGGTGTTTCATCACCAACCCCATATGGCGTAGCGCATAGTACGGCGTTGCTATCTGCCGACCAGCTTGGGCTGAGGCAGAGGCGTGGATTGCCGCCGGGTGGAATCAGTTCGTGTGTCTCGGCAGCAGCCTTATCGAATACCGATAGCCCAACCGAGCCAATATCACCAGCTGGCAGGTCTGGCCCGAAATCGGGTGCGGTGAGTAGTAAGAGCTGTGTGTTATCTGGCGACCAAGCCAATGGCGCGTAGAGCATACCTGGGATAACCTGCCCATCATCGCCAGTTTGGGGCGCAATACCCTCGATCAATTGGGTCGGCTCACCACCATTGGCGGGGATACTCCACACACCGGTTGCCAGTGTGGTGGAACCAGCTTTGGCACCAGCGACATCAACGGCAAACAGGATCTGCTCGCCGGTTGGGTCGTATAGTGGTGCCCGTAGAACACCACTCACGAGCTCAGTGCGATTATTCCCCTGTGGATCACGCTGGATGAGCACCATACTGCCCGATTGAATGATCAGATAGACTAAACTTGAGTCGGTTGGAGAACTATCAAAATCGAGAATGTTACCAGGGTCGTCGGTCAGTTCAGTAAGCGTCCCATTTGGTTCGAGACGTGTGAGTTGTTGGCGTATGTCCACAAACACAATCGGCAGCGGGAGATCTGCTCCTGCTAGGCGGGTTGGTACAACGGTGGCAATGCCAGCCGGAACCGGGGTTGCCGTTGCAACTAGTGTCGGGCTAGCAGTTGGTGCAGTTGTAGCGGTTGGTTGTGTGGTCTGCGTCTGTGCGGGTGTGCTAGTTGGTGCGGGTGTGCTGGTTGGTGCAATACCCCGTGATGAGCAGGCACTAAGTAGGAGGAGCAACAGCAACAAATGATGGAAGTGCATATGCGGGTTGTGGTTCATGGCTGCTTACTCGGCCAGCGTGGAACAATAGCGATCCAGAATCCTATCTGTCGCATCATGCCGCCTCCAGCGGTTCAATGAGTACATCAATCATGCCACCACATGCCAGGCCAACATCCCAGGCATCGTCGTCTGCTACGCCAAAGTGGAGTAGGCGGGTTGTGCCAGTGCGTAACGCCTCCTGGCATGCGTCGAATACAGCGCCTTCGATACAGCCGCCGCTGACTGAGCCAGCCATCGCGCCACTTGCGGAGACAACCATCTTCGCGCCAATACCGCGTGGTGCCGAGCCAAGCGTCTTGACGACGGTTGCAATCGCAATTCGCTCGCCACGTGTGCGCCACTCATCAATCGTTGGAAGAACATCAATCATATCGTTATTCCCTTGTATTGTTATGAATCATGGCCAGATTACATCGGATAGGTATCATGATAACACATCTCGCTTTGTGAGGCTGAGTTATAGCGATCTTACCTGAGTTGTAAAGGAAGATGCTTTCTCCAGCGCATGTTCTGCGGTTCTGCGGTTCTGCGGTTCTGCGGTTCAAATAGGCTTGCTATGGTCTTCCCAATCCCGTTCCACAACCTCGGCCTCTGTGGAGGTGGTATTCCCAGGGAAGTAACGGGCGCGTTCGTAGGCTAGTGTGACACGGGCGATCACCTCGGGTGTGGCTGTGATTGCGGCCTGGGCACTTGGCAGGAATTCGCGCGGTGTTTGTGGCGCAGGGCGCGGCAGTTCGCGATCCTCAGCGGCAATCAGCATGCGTAGGTAACTGCGCCGGATGCGGGTATCTGGATCAGCGCCGTGCAGATTGGCCAAGATCGCACGCAAACCACCATCGCCAGGTGCGCTGCGTAAGCCAGCGAACAGCCCCTGGAGGTCGTTAAGTAGATCGTTCCAACTGAACAGCGATTCGCGCTCCTCATCGGCGAGTTTTGCCGCTCGACTCCGACGATACGCAACAAACCAGACAAGTGCCAGCAGAATGAACACTGGAAAAAGCCTGCCAAGCAACGTTAAGAATGGCCCAAGCCATGGCAACCAGCGTGCAAGTTCATCGAATGGATTGATCGGTGAATCGCGCTGTGCCAATTGAAGTTGGCGCGCAAAGTCGCGTAGTGCGACAACGAGCGCTGTAGCATGGATGGTTAATAGCAGCCATTCGAGAATCGGCGCTAGTAACATAACGATTGGTAGCAGTAGAGCGGTTAACAGCAAGATCAGGAGATTGCTGAGTAAAACCACCATCTGGCGTGCCTCGCCACCGAATATACCGGTTAGCCCTAAGCCAAGCAGCAGTACGATCACAATCGCTGCAATCGTTGGAGCAGCGCCACGCCAACCAGCTGCGCGCCCAGTAGTCTCACCTGGCTCTGCCGCACGTGCAAGCGCAACCGTGCCCAGGCCAGCGGCGAAGCCCACCAGAATTTCGGCAGTTGAGGCCAGCAGTAGAGGTGTCTCGGTATGTGCGCCTGCTCCTCCGATCAAGAGTGCAAACAGGGTCATCGCCATGGTACGGCTGAATAATTCACGCTGCCCGATTGTCTCGAATGCATGCATGCGCACACCGCGCCAGGTAGCGTATAACCCAGCTAGGAGGCTGCTATAGCCAATCAGATTATGTGCGAAGGCTGGCTCGAAGAGTGCAGCGAGCAGATCGTTGTTTGGAAGAACCAGACGTGCGGCGCTTACCGCCAAGATGAGTGCGGCCAGTGCGACAGCCGGGCGTTGTTGGCGCTCTGGGAGTATTCGACGAATCAGCCAATCACATACTCCGGCGCTGAACACAACCACGACGAGAACACCCCAGGCAGCCTGAACCCCCCATAGTGTGAGCAACAACGCTGGTGGTGTTGCTTCTAGCAGTGCTAAACCTACAAATGTTAGCAGACGGCGGGTTGATTGGTTAATTATACCGGTGGCATCCATGGCTTATACTCGGCCTCCAGCTTGCGGGGCTTGGTGCGAACACGTGGTGCTTTCCAGCGCATCCGCTCCCCTTGTTGGCGCGCACGCATTGCGAGCCTGAACGCTTTCTTCTCGCCGTGCCGCGCAATAGAATAGGTTGTCATACCCTTCTTCTTACCAGTTTCTGTTCGTACGATCCAGGTAGCCTCAAACACCTCAACATTGCCTCGCATCCGGCGGCGAATGCCTACGACACCGATTTTGTTGCGTGAGTTAAAGCCGATTACCTGATGCTCAGTGCGCGGCTTCCCAATCATTCGTTCGATTGAATCGCGCCATTCAATTGCCGCAGCTAAGGCGCCTAGTCGATCACCATAGACTTTATCGCTGAAGAATTTGCCATGCTTTTGACCCTTCCAGCAGATCCGAACGTTATAACCATAGGTATTCTTCGGCGGATGATCAATTCGAGTGATGTTCTTATGTCGAGTTGTGCGTGGGCCACGCATACACTTCTCCTATACGTTTGAGGGTGCTGATATTGCTTAGATACCACTACGTATAGAAGGCCAAAAGAGATTTAATTCGTCCTGCGCCAATCTGCCTGTGATGGGGCATGAATCATACTTAGTTCGGGTAAACGCGGCGGGGCAGAATCGGCCATCCAGAGCCATGTCACCGCGCGGCCACGCTGCCGTAGCGCAAGCATGGAGGCGCAAGTCGCCTCGGGTGCGACAACACTCAGCAACAGAACACTTGCGCCCCATGGTAGCCTGGGAGCCTCGCTGCGCAGTAAACGTGCGATCGGCGTAATCGAGTAATGGGTCAGGCCTGCTAGTGCCTGCATCAGGCGCCCAAGTTGTGCCGGGCTGCGGCTAGGTGGGATGCGTGCGGCCTGTGCCTGCTCGGCGGGTGCGCCATTGACATAGAGCCCAACGGCAAAGCCTTCATTCAAACCATTAGTCGCAAGTGTCGCAGCGGCGCTGATCATCCGCTCGATTTTGATCGGGTCGATCCCTTCCCAATAACGTACGAAAGTGTCCAGATCCAAGAACAACGCCAATGTTCGCTCAGTTGTTGTCTCATACACACGTGTTTGAAGCGTGCCAATTCTGGCGGTAGCCGCCCAATGAATATCCTTGAGTGGGTCATCGGGATGGTAATCGCGGGCCCCTGCGATGCGTAGTGGGTCGCGGATGAGCTGGCGTGCACGTAGATTACCAATTGGCTGGCGCGCTGGCAAACCCAATTCGGATAGTGGCAGCAGGCGTGGGTAAACAAGCAAGCGTGTGCGGCGCTGCTCATCGCGGACGACCCGAAAGAATCCAAATGGATCGCCTGCCTCAATTGTCGCAGGGCCAAGCAGATACGCACCACGGGCATCGCAGCGCACACGATAGCGCCAAGTAAGCCCTTCATACCAGCCGATCCCGGCCTTCCGACTCAGTACCTGACGACCATGAAAATCGCGATCAATTTTCTCAGTGAGCGCAGTGAGCCCGGCAGGTAAGAGTTCGCGTGTAATCATAGCCACAAGCGGCAAGGGTTTACGATTCGCGACACGTATTTGTAATTCAATCTCATCATCTGGGAAGGCAGTTGCAGTACTGAGTGAAGCCATATAGGTAAGGCGTGCGAGTGCATAGCGGTTCCAAACCCATGCTACGCCAGCTGCCAAAAGCAGTAATGTACATAGTAACGCCAGCAGTGGTAATTGGAAAAGCAGCGCAGCACCCAGTAAGAGTGCCAGAAGCCATGCCATGGACCTGCGGAACATTGCGCTTCTCCAATAGTAACATCGTTTGGTGCGTTCAGTGTGCGCTAATTTTACCACCAAGCAGCAGATTGCACCATTTGTTTGTTGGCAGTGAGCAATAATTGAATAACAAATGGCCTGGGAAGTGATCCGGTTTTGAGGTATGCTAGCTCCATATTCAAATATATACACAGCAATTCTACTTGAAACACCAGGTGAAATATTATTTCTGGCGAATTGGTTCCCTTCGGCGGCGCTCAGGGCAGGCTTGGTTCTCGGTTCTGATTGGTTCTCGGTTCTGCGGTTCTGCGGT